>DAORUA010000154.1:0-8445 GCA_035432945.1 Vicinamibacteria bacterium
GAGTTCATGCGCACGATGGCCTGGAAGTGGCGAAGGGTCTCTTCGTCCGAGAGGGTCGGGGCGGCGGGGGTCTGCGCCGATGCGGTGGCGGCGAGGGCGGCGAGAAGGACGAGGGCGGGTCGGAAGGTCATGCCCGGGATCGTACCGCGTTCAACCGCGCGCCAGGAGAGGGCCGGAGGTCAGGCCTCGTCGGGCGCGATCCCTCCGGGCAGTTCGGCCGCGATCACGCAGTTGCGGCCGGCGCCCTTGGCCTTGTAGAGCGCGGCGTCGGCGCGGCGGAGCGCGGCCTCGATGGTGTCCTCGGCCCCGTGGAACATGGCGATGCCGGCGGAGAACGTGCATCGAACATCGGCGCCGCCCGCGTTGACGCCGGACTCGGCGAACCGGCTCCGCCAGTGCTCCGCCCGCCCGAGGGCCGAGACCAGGTTCGCGCCGGGCAGGGAGACCACGAATTCCTCGCCGCCGAAGCGGCAGACCAGGTCCGAGACGCGCACGTCCGCGGAGATCACCCGGGCCAGGTTCTGGAGGACCAGGTCGCCCGCGGCGTGACCGTGGGTGTCGTTCACTCGCTTGAAATGATCGAGGTCGATGATGAGCAGGGCGAGGGGCTCGTCCAGCCGGATCGCCCGGGCCGCGTCGCGCGCGATCGACTCCTCGAAATAGCGCCGATTGTGAAGCTGGGTCAGCGGGTCGCGGATGGCCTGCTCGTGGAGCTGCCGGTTGAGCGACTCGATCTGCTCGACGCGGACCGCGAGTTCGGCATGGGCGCGGGCGAGCGCCTCCTCGTCCTGTTTCCGCGCGCTCACGTCCTGCTTGATGGCGATGAAGTGGGAGACGAGGCCCGCATCGTCGAACACCGGCGCGATGGTCTGCTCCTCGTGGTAGAGCACGCCGTCTTTCCGCCGGTTGACGATGGTCCCGGTCCAGGTCTCGCCGCTCGTCACCTGGCCCCACAGGGCTTCGTAGAAGGCCTGGTCGTGCTCGCCGGACTTCAGGATCCGGGTGTGCTGACCCACCAGCTCCTCCGCGTAATAGCCGGTGATCGCGCAGGCCGCGGGGTTGACCCAGGTGATGGTCCCGGTCCGATCGGTGATCACCACGCCGTTCGCGGCGGAACGCAGGGCGGTCGCCTGCACGCGGAGGGCGGCGACGCCGTGCGCGCGTCCGCGCATGTCGCGGATCACCGCCGAGGTCCAGCGGCGCGAGCCGAGGGTCACCGGGTTCAAGGCGATGTCCACCGGGATGTCGCGGCCGTCCGCGTGGCGCGCGTGGAGCGCCATCCCCCGGCCCATCGACCGCGCGTGCGGGTTGGCCGCGAACCCGGAGCGCAATTCCGCGTGGGCCTGGAAGCGATGCGGCACCAGGGTTTCGACCGACCGGCCGAACAGCTCGGCGGGGGAGTAGCCGAGGAGCGGCTCGCACGCGGCGTTCGCGAGGACGATCTCGCCCCGTTCGTCGACCACGATGGTGGCATCGAAGGCGGTGTCGAAGAGCGCGCGGAAGAACTGGTTGTGAGCGTCGGTCAAGGCACCTCGGGGAGGCGGGATGCTAGCAGAGCGGGCCGGCCCGCTACCGGAGGCCCCGCGGTCCCCTTAAGATCCCGCCCAGGGAAGGGTTCATGACAACTCAGAGCGCGCGGCATCGGATCGTGCCGAATATCCTCGAGTGCATCGGCGACACGCCGCTCCTGGCCTTGCGTCGCATCGTCCCGAAGAGCGGCGCCCGGATCCTCATCAAGATCGAGAGCGAGAATCCGACGGGAAGCATCAAGGACCGGATGGCGCTCGCCATGATCGAGGCGGCGGAGGCCGACGGGCGGCTCAAGCCCGGGGGCTCGGTGGTCGAATACACCGGCGGCAGCACCGGGGTGTCCCTGTCGCTGGTCTGCGGGGTCAAGGGATATCCGCTCCACATCGTGACCTCGGATGCCTTCGCCCGCGAGAAGCTTCAGCACATGAGCGCGCTGGGAGCCACCTTGAAGGTGATCCACAGCGAGAACGGCGGCATGACCGCGAAGCTGACGAAGGACATGGTCGAAGCGGCGAGAGTGATCCGGGAGGAAACCGGGAGCTACTGGACGGACCAGCTCAACAACCGGGATCAGCTGCTCGCGTATCACCTCCTGGCCGAAGAGATCTGGGATCAGACCGAGGGCGGCGTCGATGCCTTCGTGCAGAGCGTCGGCACCGCGGGGTCCCTTCGCGGCGCCGCGGAGGGCCTGCGCCGCCGGAAGCCGGGGGTGAGGATCGTCGCGGTCGAGCCCTCGGAATCCGCGGTTCTTTCCGGGGGGCCCACCGGCTCCCACAAGATCGACGGGGTGGGCGCGGGCTTCGTGGTGCCGCTGTGGCGGTCAGGCCTCGCGGATCAGATCGAGCGCGTATCGACGGAGGAGGCGAAAGAGATGGCGGCGCGCCTGGCTCGCGAGGAAGGCGTGTTCGGGGGCACATCGACCGGAGGCAACGTGCTGGCCGCGCTGCGCGTCGCCGAGCAGATGGGACCGGGCGCCACCGTGGTCACGATCATGTGCGACACCGGCATGAAGTACTTCCATCAGAACGCCGCGTCGTGACAGGTGGCGGCCAGCAGCCGCAGGCTGTATCCCTCGCCCCTCAGCAGGTCCCAGTGTTCGGAGAAGCGGTTCGTGCCTCTCTTGATCCACAGCTCGTCTTCCCCGGCGGCGATGCTGCAGTAACCCTTCGTCCGGAGTCTCTTGCGCATTTCCGAGAAATACAGGGGCGCGTTCAGGACCCTCCAGCCGTTGTCGGTTCCGGGGGCGCGGGAGTTGAAGTCGAAGATGAGCGGACTCGCGAGCTTCTGATCCTGGGCGATCAGCTCGTCCAGGGATGTGAGGACGTCGGCTTCGTACCGTGGCGCCGGGCGATCGCAGTAGGTGTCCCTGCTCGGGGCCAGCTTGCACTCGGGATCCTGGACCGGGGGCGCCGCGATGGCGGGAATCGGCGTCGCCGGGCTGCAGGTGGACATGTACTTACTCCAGGAGCCCCCGGTTCCGGTAATGACGTCGAACAGTTCGTTGTAGCCGTTCGAGGCGCGAACGTTGAGTTCCTCGCCATCGTAGGCGGCGCACAGCCCCTGCCGGTCGAGGGCATCGACGATGAGCTTCAGGTATGCGTTAGGACTCTGGATGAGGCCGTTCTGGACCACCGCGTAGGTCTCCTTCGTGTCCGGATCCACCGCGGTCGACCCCTGCGCGGCCGACACCGCGTCGGTCACCGCCCGCAGGAAGTCGGAGGCCTCCTGACGACAGCCCGCGGCCGTCCCGGTCGCGGGCGGCAGGGGGCGACATGAAGCAGGCAGTGACGAGGTCGGGGCGGCCGGCGCGCTCGTGGTCGGGGCGGGGGCCGCGGACGGAGTGGAGGGTGACGAAGCGGGCGCCCCCGACCCGCAGGAGAGGGTGAGAGCGGCGAACAACGGGAAGAGGGATCGAAGGGCTCGGGACATCGAAGCCGTAGTTTCGCTCAAGCTCGGGCCCTCCGGGCCCCGCTTGATTCGTTTGAATCAGTTGACAGCCCCCTCTGCTCGCGCCAAGCTGCCGAGGGTCCCCTTCCATGAATCTCCTCCTCAAGGAAATCCGACACAACCCGCTGCTCTGGCTGCTGGTCTTCGTGCCCGTGGTCTTTGCGGCGGAGAGGGCCAGGCCGGAAGCGCACACCCTGCTCTTCGTGCTCTCCGTCCTGGCCATCGTGCCCCTGGCCGCGCTGCTGAGCCACGCCACCGAGTCGGTGGCCGAGAAGACGGGCGACGCGGTCGGCGGCCTGCTCAACGCCACCCTCGGGAACCTGACCGAGCTCGTCATTGCCCTCGCCGCCCTCAAGGCCGGGCAGTACACGCTGGTCAAGGCTTCGATCGCGGGGGCGATCGTGACCAACACCCTGTTCATGCTGGGCGCGTCGTTCCTGCTCGGCGGTCTGAAGTACCACGTGCAGGAGTACAACCGGGTGAGCGCCCGCCTGCAGGCCTCCCTCCTGTTCCTGGCCACCATCGCGCTGCTGATTCCGTCGGCGGTCGCCGAAGCGCCGGCGGCGAGCCCGGAGTTCACGAGGCAACTGAGTCTCGGGCTGTCCGTGCTCCTCATCATCGCGTACGGGCTGGGCATGCTCTTCTCGCTCAAGACCCATCGTGAACTCTTCGCCAGCGTGGAACCCGAAGGAGGGGCTGAAGTCGAGGAGGCGCCGTGGCCCATCGGCCTCGCCCTCTCCACCCTGGCCGGGGTCACGGTGGTGGTGGCGCTGGTGAGCGAAATCTTCGTCGAGTCGGTGCAGCAGGCCGCGGTGGCGTTCGGCATGACCCCCGCTTTCGTGGGTTTCATCGTGGTGGCCCTGGTGGGCGCCGCGGCGGAGATGGCCTCGGCGTTCTCGGCCGCGCGCAAGGACCGGCTGGACCTGAGCGTCGGGATCGCCCTCGGGAGCGCCTCCCAGATCGCTCTTTTCGTGGCTCCGGTGCTCGTGCTCCTGAGCTACTTCATGGGCCCCTCCCCCATGGACCTGCAGTTCTGGCCGGGCGCGGTGATCATGATCCTGATCGCCACCCTGACCGCAACCCTCGTCACCAACGGCGGGCGCTCGGCCTGGTTCGTGGGAGTGCTCGTGCTGATGGTGTACCTGATCTTCGCCATGACCCTCTACCTGCTGCCGCCCCGCGCGCTGTGATCGGGAGGAACGCCCATGTCCAATCCGGCGACTGAGCCGTCAAAGCGGCTTCTGGACCCGGTAGATCGGGTCTCCGAGGTCCTTTTCGCGCTGATCATGGTCCTCGGCTTCACCGGCTCGCTCAGTGTCGCGGAAGCGGGCCGCGACGACATCCGCACCATGCTGATCGGCGCCCTGGGCTGCAATCTGGCCTGGGGCATCATCGACGGGATCCTGTATCTGATGGCGCGCCTCGCCGAGAGAGGCCGTGCGCTGATGATCTTCCGGGCCGTGCGCGCGGCCGCGGATCCGAAGGAGGCGCATCGCCTCATCGCGCAGGCCCTGCCGCCGATGATCGCGTCTCTGCTTCGGCCGGAGGAACTCGAGGCGATCAACCAGCGGCTCCGGCAACTGCCCGAACCGAAGGACCACGCCCGATTGGACAAGGACGACTGGCTGGGCGGCCTCGGAGTCCTGCTGCTCGTCTTCCTCTCCACCTTTCCGGTGGTCATCCCGTTCATGGTGATGACGAGCGTCATTCCGGCTTTGCGCGTCTCGAACGCCATCGCGATCGTCATGCTGTTCATCGCGGGCGTCGTGTACGGCCGTTACTCGGGTTGGCATCCCTGGCTGCTGGGGATCCTGATGGTGCTGCTCGGCGCCTCCCTGTCCGCCCTCACCATGGCGCTCGGGGGATGAGGAACGGGACTTTCCACGCCCTCCTGGGATGGGGGCTTCTCCTCGCGGGCGAGGACGCGCTGGCCCAGCCGGCGGGCGCGCCCCCCCCTCCCCCGGCCGAAGCGCCGGCCAGGGCCTGGTCCTTCTCCGCCGCCGCCTACACCTACCTCCTGCCCGACGAGACCGACTACGTCCAGCCCGCCTTCACCGCGGACCGGGGAAAGCTGCACCTCGAGGCGCGCTACAACTACGAAGATCGCAACACCGCCTCGGCCTGGATCGGCTACAACCTGAGCTTCGGGGAGACGGTCACCTTCGACCTCACCCCCATGATCGGCGGCGTGTTCGGCGACACCAGCGGCATCGCGCCGGGGTACCGGCTCTCCCTCGCCTGGCGGAAGCTCGAACTGAGCAGCGAGAGCGAGTACGTGTTCGATTCGGGCGGCTCCGAGGACAATTTCCTCTACACCTGGTCGGAACTCGCGTGGGCGCCTTCGGACTGGTTTCGCCTCGGCATGGTCGTCCAGCGAACCCGGGCCTACGAGACGGAACTCGACATCCAGCGAGGCTTCCTTCTCGGCGTCTCCTGGAGGAAAGCCTCCTTCACCACCTACGTCTTCAACCCCGACACCGACCGGACCACCGTGGTCCTGGGCCTCGTGCTGGACTTCTAGCGTTCCTTTTCGGGGGAAGGCCCGGACGCGACCATCGCGGCGACCGGCTCGTTGGCGATCACGGGCCCGCACTCCTCCTGGAAGCCGGCCTTCGCCAGGATCTCGCAGACGCTGCTCGAGGTCCCGGCCAGGCGGAACTCGATGCCGCGCGCGAGCAGAGTGTGGTGGAGTTCGGCCAGGAGTTCCGCGCCGGCCAGGTCGACCAGGGGAACCGCGCCCATGAAGAAGATGGCGCGGCGCGTGCCCGGGACCGCATCGAGCAGCTCGAAGAACCGCTCGCGAACGTGGTCGACGTTGAAGTAGAGCAACCCGCCGGTGGCGCGGAAGACGAACACGCCCGGTTCGCGCCGGTTCTCCGGGTTGCGAACGCGATCGGCGAAGTAGTCGGTGCCCGGCACGCGGCCGAGTTCGGTCGCATGCGGGCGCGAGGCGCGCCGGAGCAGCATGATGATCGAGAGCACGGCCCCGATCAGGACGCCGCGCAGGAGGCCCGAGCCGAGCACCCCGAGCAGCGCGGCCATGGCGATCGCGAACTCTCCCCGACTGAAGCGCCACAGGCGCACCAGTGCTTTGACCTTGAACAGGCCGGCGACCGCCACCAGCACGATCGCGGCCAGCACGGGCTGCGGAAGATCCTGCAGGAGGCCGGACAGGAAGAGCACGACGAACAGGATCATGATGGCGGAGAAGAGGCCGGACATGGGCGTCTTCGCCCCGCCGCTTTCATTCACGAGCGACTGGGACATGCCGCCGCTCACCGGGAGGCCCCGCCCCAGACCCGAGGCGAGGTTCGCGCCGGCGAGGGCCAGGAACTCCTGGTTGGTGTCGACCCGGTAACCGTGCTTCTGACCGAACATCCGGCCGATGGCGGCGGTCTCCACCGCGGCGAGGAGGAAGCAGGCCATGGCGAGGGGCAGAAGCTCGTTCAGGTCCGCCCAGGCCACGAGGGGCAGCCCGGGGGTGGGCAACCCGGGCGGCACTTCGCCGAGAAGCTTAACCCCGCGCGCTCCAAGATCGGCGAAGGCGGCGTACGCGATGCCGCCCACGACCACGAACAGCGCCACCGGGCGGTTGGGCACGAAGACCTTGCCGAGGATGAGCAGCGCGAGGGCCGCGAGCCCGAGCACCAGGGCCGCCTGATGAGTCTCGCCGAGGTGGGCGAGGAAGTGTCGCATCCGCTCCCAGAAGTCCCCGTGCGATCCGGAGATGCCGAAGAGCTTCGGAAGCTGGGTGCTCGCGAGGTGCAGGGCGACCCCGGCCTTGAACCCGACGAGCACGGTTTCCGAAACGAAGTTCACCACCGATCCGCCATCGAGCAGCCAGATCAGCAGGGAGAACCCGGCCACGAGAAGCGCGGTGCAGGCGGCGAGCGCCGAGATCCGGGCCGGATCGCCGTTGCCGACTTCGCCGAGGGTCGCGCCGATGAGCAGGGAAATGGCGGAGGTGACGGTGATGGCGGTCTGCTTCGAGGTGCAGAAGAGCCAGAAGACGAGACCCGAGAAGAGGCAGGCGTACAGGCCGGCCTGCGGCGGGAGCTGGGCCAGGGAGGCGTCCGCGATGCCGGCGGGCAGGGTGTAGGCCGCGAGAGTGAGGCCGGCGACCAGGTCGGGGCGAAGCCAGGCGCGATCGTAGTTACGCAGCAGGGTGAGCCCGGGCAGGGCGCGGGCAACGCGACCTCCCCGCGAGACCGGCGGTACGTCGGGGTTGGTGTTCATGAGCGTGCCTTTCGCGGTCGACGCCGGCCCGGAGTGCTCCACATCAGGGCGCTTCGAGGGCGGCGTCATGATAGGCGATCGATCGGCGGGCGGGTCCCGACCTGAGCTTCAGCGCCAGCCGACCGAGAGCGACATGAGGGCGCCGCCGTCGTCGCGCCAGCCCAGCTCGAGGGAGACCGGGCCGATCGGACTTGGGTGATAGACGCCAAGGCCCGCGCCCCAGCGCAGGCTCTTGAGGGTGATGTCGTTGGTCGTCGCGAACACATTGCCCGCCCCGCCCCGCGCGACGAGCCGCAACTGCCCGGCGATCCGGTAGCGCAGGCTGAGAGCGGCGGCGATGGCCTGGGCTCCGGTGAGTTCCTCGTGGTGGTATCCGGGAACGAGGGTCTCGCCTCCCATCCGGTACCAGTTGTAGATCGGAAGGTCGCCGCCCGAGACACCGGCGAGGCCATCCAACTGCGCCACCGTTCGCTTCCCGAGGCGCCGCGAGCCCCGGAACTCCGCGGCGGTCCGCCAGTACTCGAGGTCCGCGCCGAGGCTCGCGAGGCTCCATTCCCCGGAGAACGCGAACCTCCGCCCGTACTCGGGCCAGGCCAGGTCGTCGAGGGTATCGACCACGACCTGACCGAGGAGGGCCCCCACCTGATCGTCGGCCTCCGGCATGTCCAGACCGCCCCGGGCCTGGGTTCTGACCCGGCCGAAGCGCGCTCCCGCCTCCACCAGTCCCCCGCG
>DAORUA010000155.1:0-8430 GCA_035432945.1 Vicinamibacteria bacterium
CGGGATTCACCACGATCTTCCCGCCGATCTCCCACACCGTGCCCGCGTTGTTCGAAAGGAGCTTCGCGTCCACCGATTCCTCGATGGTCGAACTGTTCATCATCTTCTGCTGCACGAGGGTGATGGTCTGGCCGACGTACTTGTCGAGCAGTTTCGCGGGCGAGAGGAGGTCGTACTCGTAGTTCTGCTCGAGGACGTTGAACGGCGCGCCCTCGATGGGAGCCACGCGGACGGTCGGGGCCTGGATCTGCTCGGCCACATCCATGAAGCGGACTTCATTCACGCCCGCGGTGAGATCGATGTTCCGCTCCTCGCGGACCAGGCCGCGCCCGTCGTTGTAGACGGTCACGGCGACGGAGACACGGTTGTCGCCGGTGGAGGTCACCTGGCCGGCGAGCGTGGCCTGGGAAAGGGCGAGGACAATGGCGGTGGCTTTCTTGTTCATGGTCTTCCTTGAGTTGGTTGGGGGCGCTGAGCGGTTATCACAGGCGAGACGCGCGACCCGTGCGAATTCTTGCAGACCGGGGCGAATCGCCCGGCCGCCTATCCGCCTTCGGGAACGTCCGCTGGCCGCACTTCCATGGAGTAGAACCTGGCCCGGGTCGGACACTCGAGAGGCAAGGGGGCCCGGTGAAGCTCTTCGACCACGAGCCTGCCTTCCTTTGAAGCCTGGTCGATTCTGCCGCGGCCCAGGGGCAGGCCGTGCATCATGACCACCGCGGTCTCCCGTGGCGCCTCCGGAGTGCAGAGCCAGGCGGAGAGCGCCTTCCGGTTCGGAAGGCTCGCGCTGCGCGTGGAGCCGCGCGGCCAGATCTCGATGGCTTCGGCGTTTTCGGAAACCAGGACAATGGCATCGGCCTTGAGGATGTCGCCGGCATCCCTGCCGAGGGCCTGGGTGACGAATTCGCCCTGCGATTTCCGGGTGGCCTTCCGGAGATAGACGGCGCCGACGTAGGAGGCGAGCACCACCGCGATCACGATGGCGCCGCGGGTCTCGTCTTTCATCTTTGGTCCGGGAGCCCCGGACCAGCCGACTATAGCCGCACCGGAGAACTCATCCCGATCCTTGACGCGCGCGGGCCGTGAGCCACGCCCGCAGCTCCCCTTCGGCCAGCGGACGGCTGATATGGAACCCCTGCACCAGGTCGCAACCCTTCGCCCGCAATCGGTCGAGCACCTCCTCGCTCTCCACGCCCTCCGCCACGATGGTGCGCCCGAGCTCATGGCCGAGGTCGATCACCGAGCGCACGATCGCGGCGTCGTGCTCGTTGGTGATCATGCCCGCGGTGAAGGCGCGGTCGATCTTGAGCTCCGTGAACGGCAGGTGCTTGAGGTGCATCAGCGACGAATAGCCGGTGCCGAAATCATCCACGGAAAGGCCCACGCCGGTCGCGCGCAGCGCGCCGCAGACCTCGGCGGCGAGGGTCGCGTCGCCGAAGACGCCGCTCTCCGTCACCTCGAGCATCAGGGCATCGGCGGGGAGACCGTGCCGGACGAGGGCCTGAGCCACCGCGCCGGGCAGGCCCGGATCGCGGAGGTTGCGGGGCGCGAGGTTGACCGCGACTCCGGGCATGAGTCCCGCGCCGCGCCAGGCGCTGCAGTCGCGCACCGCGGCGCCGATCACGAAACGCGTGACCCGGTCCATCAGCTCGGACGACTCGATGAGGGGCAGGAACTCGCCGGGAGGCAGCAACGCGCCATCGCCGCGACGCCAGCGCAGCAGCGCCTCGACCCGAACCACCGTGCCGTCCCTGACCGCAACCTCGGGCTGATAGTGCAGGACCAGATGGCGGTCGTCGATGCCCGCGCGCAGCTCGGCGATGAGCTGCATCCGCGCCGGCGAGTGCTGGTCCATGCCCGGGTCGTAGCTGCGCATGCCCGCGTGCCCGGCCTTGGCCGCATACATCGCCACGTCCGCGCGCCGCAGCAGAGTGGCCGGATCCGCGCCGTGCGCCGGACAGTGGACGATGCCGATGCTGGCCCCGACCGCGAGGGGCTCCCCGTCGACCATGATGGCCTGGTCGAGCCCGAGGAGGAGGTTGGCGGCGACCCTCTCGGCGTCGGCCACGCTGCCCACGTTGCCGATCAGAACCGCGAACTCGTCGCCGCCCAGGCGCGCGATGGTGTCGCTATCCCGCAGTTGGGCGAGCAGGCGGATGCCGACCTTGGCGAGCAGCAGGTCGCCCACGTGGTGGCCGTAGGTGTCGTTCACATCCTTGAAGCCGTCCAGGTCGAGGAGCAGCAGAGAGAAGGGCTCGTGCTTGCGCTGCATGTTGAGGATGGCCTGCTCCAGGCGATCGAGGAGCAGCACGCGGTTCGGCAGGCCGGTGAGCGAGTCGTGCAGCGCCTGGTGACGGAGTTGCTCGGTGGCGAGTTCCAGTTCCCGGGTGCGCTGAAGGACCCGCTGCTCGAGCCGCTCGTTGGCCTCGCGCAGTTCGGCCTCCAGCCGCTTGCGCTGGAAGAACTCCGGCACCACCGGGGCGGCATGGCTCTCGGTGGCGCTGCCGGTCCGGCGCGGGGGGAATCGCGACAGGTGCGCCTCGATGCGCGAGGGCGGGGCCATGATGAACCGGCAGTGCTCGCCGCCCGCGGCGCAGCACTCGACCTCGACCGCCACCAGGCGCACCCCGAAGCTCTCCTCGCACCAGCCGGAGGAGTAGCCGGCGTTCATCACGCACACCGGCACGTCGCTCCGCCTGCCCTTGGCCAGCCACGAGTGGGATTCGAACGAGAACGGGTGGTCGTAGACGAGGAAGTAGTCGTCGTCGGGAGAAGGGCGCGATTCGGGTGAGATGTCCACGAACGCCATGCCGGAGAAGGCGAAGTGGACCGGCCCCGCGGAGAGGCGCTCGATGGGATCGGTGACGCCCATCTTTTCCTGGAAGGCCCGCGCGTCGGCTCGGCCGAGCGCATGCGCGAGGTCGAACAGGAGGTTGTTGGCGACGCTGCGGGCCTCGGCTTCGCCCTGGTCCTGGTAGAGCTTCGTCACGAGTTCCATGAACTCGACCGACAGCGAGGCCGCGCGCAGCAGCACGTAACGCTCGCCCGCGATGGAGATGGTGGCGGCGTCGGGGTTCTCGACCCGGTCGGCGAAGTAGCGCCGGACATAGTCCTGCGCGCGCAGGAAGGGCGCCTCGAACAGCGCAGGGACCTTGACCGTGGTGAGTCGTCCGGCGTCCTTCCCGCTCATGGGTCCTCCTGCGGGGGCAGTCTAGCCCCGCGGGCGGACGCGACTCCGGAACCGGACACGTGCGAGCGCCCGCCTGGACGAGGGCCCAAGGTCGCGCCGCGGACGGCTAGGCGACCGTGCCCCGGAAGAAGGACGGGATCGGCATGGTCCGCATGGTGTGCAGTCCCGGCGCGGCGTCGATCACCTTGGGCAGCGAGTTGACCACGATCGACGCGGTCGCGATGTCGCCGTGATAGCCCCCGATCGCGCGCACCCGCAGCGCCGGAGTGCCCTCTATGCGCACTTCGTCGTAGGTCTCGGGAGCGCCGAGGTAGGCCTCCATGTGCAGCGCGATCACGGGTTCGCCCTTGCGATACCCGACACCGTCCTGGACGATGCCGCACACCTGGCCCGGTTCCACGGTCAGGAACTCGCTCTTGATCGTCTCCGTGGCGATCTTCGGCTGGATCTCGTCGGTGATGCGGTCCACCTTGAAGCCGAGGGCGTCAGCGAGCATCGAGACCGACTCCGTGAGCCCGACGTGGCGGACCGCCTTCGTCTTGACCAGCGCCGCGAACTCCGCGGGGGTGAGGGTCGCCCCGATCTTCTTCTGGAAGGGCAGGCGGCGGATCCTCGCGTCCTGAACGCGGTCCACCTGCACCTTCCGCACGTCCTGGCAGATGCCGGAGAGCACGATGGGCAGGGCGTCCATGGCGAAGCCCGGGTTGACGCCGGTGCCGAGCACCGCCACCTTCGCCTTCTTCGCCATCGCGTCGATCTTCCGGGCCGACGCGCGGTTGGCCCGCCACGGATAGGACAGCTCTTCGGTCGAGGAGACCACGGGCACGCGCGCTTTCAAGATGGCCTCGAACTGGGGCACCGCCGCCTTGATGGAGGAGACGGTGCAGTGCGCCACCACATCGGGCTTGACCGCCTTCAGCGTGGCCGCGACATCCGCGGTGACCTTGATCCGCAGCTTGCGGCCAAGGCCGGCCACGTCGCCCAGGTCCTTGCCCGCCTTCGCCGGGTCGACGTCGACCGCACCCACGATCTTGAAGCCCTTGCGCGCGGCCACCTGCTTGACCACCGCGCAGCCGATGGGACCGAGTCCCATGAACATCACCCGAATCGCCATTTGCGAAGTCCTCCAGTTGAATAAGTGCGGACGCGATCGTATATGCGCGCGGGGAGGCGCGCGAATGAGCCCAACGGCTCATTACGGGCGAGACGTTTCGTCTCATCGGCGGAACCCGCGGCCTGTGAGAGAGTTCCCTCGATGGCCATCTGGCAGCGCGCGACCCGGCTCGCCCACGGCGTCGTCCTCGTCCTGATCCTGGGCGCACAGGCCGGCGCGCAGCCCGCCCCACCCTGCCGGCCGGGAGACAGCCTCCTGTCTCTGGGAAAGGTCGCGTTCTTCAGGTCGATCGAGCGCGGCGCCTTCGCGATCGGAGAGCGAACGCTCGACGATCTGCTCGACGGAATTGGCGGCGCACCCAAGCCTTCAGGCGGCGCGAGGCGGCCCCGGGCGACCGCCCCCGCCCAGGCGCGCGCGGCGGTCTTCCCGAAGGCCCCGGAGGCAGCCCAGGTCGACGCCCTCGGGGCCTACGTCGAGAGTCCCTCCTCCGAGGCCGCCGACGCGGCCTTTCTGGTCTTTCTCGAGACCGCCACCAAGATCGTGTTCGAAACTCCGCCGGAGAAGCCGGGCGAGTTCGGCCGCGTGGGCCTCGTTCTCGAGGAGGGCCATTTCGGCAATCGGGGCTCCACCTTCGCGGCCCAGGACATGATCAGCGAACGGCGGCGGCGGCAGCTCGAGGATTCGCTCTTCGGGAGCGGCCCGGATCTGGAGACGGGCCGGGCGCACAAGCTGCTCGCCGCCTCTCCGTTCTTCAAGGCGCCCGTCATCGCCGATACCAGGAACCTCGACCGGAACAATCTCGGCATCGCGGTCAAGAAGGAACTCGACTTGCGGGCCCTCTGGTTCGAGGACTACCGCTCGCACCTCGCGGCCAGCGCGCCGACTACGGCACCCGCGCAGATCACCGAGGCTCTGAACGCGGGCTGGCCCATCCTTCAGAAGTTCTGGGCCTTCAAGCGAACCGAGATCTTCGTCGACCGCGCCCAGACGTTCTTCGGAACGGAGATGCGCGAGGTCAACGAACGCGTGACCAGGGAGCACCTGCCGCCGCGCGACTGCGAACCGGCGCGGCGCTGAGCGCACCTCGCCGCTCCCTTTGCGGGCCGGGCGGGGACTTGACAGGTGGAGAAAGCGAGGCTAGGCTCCGTCATCTAGATGTCTAATACATCTAGATGACATTACCTAGCGAGGTTCGACCCATGTTCCCCCTCTTCCTGCTGCTCGCCGCCATCGGAGGCATCGCCGTCTCCTGGTTCCTAGACCGGGGTCGCACCCGGGCCGCGTTGTCCCTGGCCGCGCGGTCGGGCCTGGGCCTGCTCCCTCCTCTCCTTGCCCTGGTCGCCCTGGTCGGGCTCACCATCTCGGCAGTTCCGGCCTCCGCCATCGGCGAGCTCTTTCAGGCCCACGGGACGGTCGGCTTCTTCCTGCTTGCCGGTCTCGGGGCGCTGCTGACCGTTCCCGCGCCGATCGCCTACCCCCTGGCCGGCTCCCTGCATGAGATGGGCGCGAGCCTCGCCGCGCTGGCGAGTTTCATCACGACCCTGACCATGGTTGGAATCCTCACCGCTCCCCTCGAGATCAAGTCCTTCGGCCGGCGGTTCACCATGATCCGGCAATCCTTGAGCCTCCTCCTTGCCCTTCTGATCGGGGCCTTCATGGGGGTGCTCCTGTGAACCCGAAGATCCGAAGCTCGATCCTGGTCACGACCGCCATTCTGCTGATCCACCTGCTTCTCTGGATTCCTTTCCCCGGGCTGGCGGTTCAATCCGCCGGGCAGTGGTTCTCCGGGATAGCGCAGGTGCTGGCCATTGTTCCCTCGGTCCTGATCCTGATCGGCCTGTTCGACGTCTGGGTGCCGAAGGAGGTGGTGGAGCGTGGCCTCGGGCCGGCGTCCGGCCTTCGCGGGGTCGGGCTCGCGCTCCTCCTGGGAACCGGTTCGGCCGGCCCGCTCTACGCCGCGTTCCCGATCGGCATCTCGCTCAGAGAAAAGGGGGCGCGCACCGCGAACATCGTCATATTCCTCGGAGCATGGGCTACCATCAAGATTCCCATGTTGATGATGGAGAGCGCCTTCCTCGGAACCAGATTCGCGATGCTTCGCCTGGCCCTCACCCTCCCGGGCATCATCGCCTGCGGTTTCGCAATGGAGTTCCTCCTCGATCCGGGGACTTCAAGAGAACCGCTTCCTCTCGTCCGTGCCTAGGGCCATGGCCGCCGCGAACCGTCAGTCTCGTCATCTTCCCGCCTTCATCCTCCTCGCGCTGAAGGACGGCCCGTTGCACGGTCACGCCATCCGGGCCGCCCTGGTCGAGCGATTCCCCGGTTACCGGGCCGACCCGGGCGCCACCTACAGAACCCTGCAGGCGCTCGAGGAGGCGGGAGAGGTCGCCTTCAAGTGGGATACCGCCTCCCGGGGGCCGGCGCGGAAGGTCTATACCCTGACCCGGACCGGCTGGAAGCGCCTCGAATTCTGGCGGTCGGATATCGAACGCAAGCACGCCGTCCTCCAGATATTTCTGGACCAGTTCGGGGCTGATCCCGGCTCCGCGGAGAGGTCAGGCGCGGTGCTAAGGTCGCCACCGCCACTGACGACGACGAAGACGCTCTTCCGGCGAACCCGGTCTGCGCCAGCGCGCCGAGGAAACCCGCCATGAACAGACTTCTCTCAACCGCGTTAGGGCTGTTCGCCGCGGCCTCGCCCGCCCTGGCCCAGGATGGAGCGGCCGAAGCCGCGATTCGGGCGATCGTGGCCGAACAGGTGGTGGCCTGGAACGCCGGGGACGGAACCCGCTACGCGAACCGCCTGTCGCCCGACGCCTCATTCACGAACCTCTTCGGCATGGTGATGTATGGCGCGCCCGCGTTCGCGAGCCGGCACAACGAGATCCTGTCCACCTTCTACAAGGGCACGACCAAGCAACACACGGTCCGCCGCATCCGCTTCCTGACCCCGGATGTGGCGATTGTCGATATCGACAATCAGGTGCACGGGGTCAAGGCCATGCCCGGAGGAATGGTCGTGCCCCCGGATGGAATAGTGAAGACCCAGCTGATGGAAGTCTTCGCGCGGCGCGACGGCCAGTGGTGGATCGAGGCCTACCACAATGTCGACCTGAAGCCTCTCGGCAGACCCTCGGCCGACCGCAAGTAGCTCCGCATGTTGCGATCCGGGCCCTCGGGAACCTCACATCGGGGTTGAAGGACACCGTGAGATCAGAACAGCTGGCCGCGATCGAGTCCGCCATCGAAGAACTGGCGTCGGAGGAGGCGCTTCACCCGCCCGGCCTGCCCCCGAGGTTCTTCGCGCGTTTCTCCATCGCCGAGCAGGAGCCGTGGATCGAGGTCGTGCTGGCCAGGGCCACGGTGGTGAACCTCTGGTATCCATTCGATGACGACCCCCGGACGGTGCTGATCGAGGCGGGCGTGGAGGTGCCCTCGCCCTTTCAGCTCATCGAGAACGCCAATCCCTCTTGCACGTTCTCGATTCCCCGCGGTCCGATTCCCGGCCTGGCTCGATTCGTCGAGGACCTGTTCCTGAAGCTCTACGACGGCGGCGAGGAGTACGCGCTGGAGATCGAGATGTGCGCGTTCGAGTGAAAGCCCGGGCGCGGGCAGCGTGGAGGCCAAGGCCGGACCTGGGCGCCCCAAAGGATCTGCGTGCTCTGGCGCACGGAAGAGTTCCCCGGGGAGAGTTACCCTGCAGCCATGGAAAGATCTCTGTCCACACCCTCGTTTCGCCATTCGACATGGGAATCGGCGATCGTCCCGCGATTTGCCCTCGTGACTTCCCTTCTCATCGCCGGCTGCTCTTCGAGCCCCGGCTCCGGGCAACCCGCGCCCGCTGACGCCGGATCGCCCGCAGCAACGATCGAGGGAACACCCACGGTCGCCGGGACCGTCGCGCCCCCGGAAGCCGGGCCCTCGGCCCCTGCCGCCGCCACCCCTGGGAATACCTCTCCGCCGCCAGCGCAGAAGGCGACTCAGGTCGCGGTCGGCGAGCCGGCTCCCCCCGCGGCCGTCACGCCGCAGCCGACAGCCAGGGAATCGACGCCGGCTCCGCAGCCGGTCGCCACCAAAGCCCCCCCCGCTCCGGCCGCCACCGCCCGCGCGCCAATCGCGGTGGACA
>DAORUA010000156.1:0-8411 GCA_035432945.1 Vicinamibacteria bacterium
GTTCAAGGCGCCGGACTCACCCTGGTAGGCGAGATTGCAGGTGTGGGTGACCACACCGTGGCTCAATTCATGACCGACGACATCGAGGGACTTCGTGAAGCGGATGAACTCCCGCCCGTCCCCATCGCCGTAGACCATCTGCTCGCCGTTCCAGAACGCGTTGTTCAGCTTGCGCAGCAGATGCACGCTCGAGATGAGCGACATGCCCTTGTCGTCGAGCGAGTTCCGTTTGAACACGTCGCGGTAGAAGTCGTAGGTGACGCCGGAATGGTCGTACGCCTCGTTCACCGCCGGGTCTTTCGTGGGCCCCTCACCCTCGCTGCGCACGAGCTTCCCCGGCAGGGCGGAGAAGTTCCGGCCCTTCAGGTCGTAGACCAGCCGATGCTTCCTCGCGGCGGGCGAGGGAATCGCCGCCATCTCCGGCATCGTGCTGAGGGTCGCGCGCACCGCCCGCGCGGTGGCCGAAGCCTCGATGGCGTCGACCGCCTGTTTCCGGACCACGGGGTCTTCGGACTTGCTCAGGACGTCGAGGATGTACGGCGGGATGAGGCAATGCAGGCTGAATCGTCGCGCGCTCATGGTTCGCTCTCCTCGGACGGAGGCGGCGGTACCGCCAGTTGACGGCAAGGCTAGCTCACGGCACTATCCTTCGCTCCAATGGCTAATCCCCATAGTCTGCAACGACGGCTTTCTCTCGGCGCGACTCTGGCCCTCGCGGCATGGGGAGCGGCATGCGCGCCCATGCTGTACAACGACGGCGTCCCGAAGGCCGACGTCGTCATCGACTCGACCGCGCCCGCCGACGTCCGGAAGGCGGCGGCCGAGATCGCCGCCTACGGATTGAAGACAACCGGCGGAGGGATGCGGATCCGGACCTCCGACGAGTCCTCGAAGCTGGAGGGTTCCATACGCCTTCGAGTCGAGGCCCCCGCGGGTGGAGAGATACAGCACCTCGACGGCTACGCCATCCATTCCAGCGAGCGGGAGGTCACCATCACCGGGGGATCGGCCCGCGGCGTCCTGTATGGCGCCTACGACTTCATCGAGCGCGTCCTGGGCGTGCGCTGGTTCATGCCGGCGGCCCTCGGCGAGGACGTCCTGCCCCAGAAGTCGATACCGTTCCCCCGGATCAACGTGGTCTGGAACCCCGCCTTCCGCAATGTCTATGGGTTGATCTGGGCCGGCGGCCCCGGCTCGGCCGACTGGGAACTCCGCGTGCGCGCGAAGGTCGGCCCGACCGTCAGTTTCGGGCACAACTGGAGCAACATCCTTTCCCCCACTCCGGCCAATCGAACTCAATACCCCCTCGCCTTCGCCGAGGTGGAGGGACGCCGTGGCGCTTCGTCGCAGCTTTGTAGCGAAGACCCGGACGTGGTGCGCCTGAGCGTCGAGGCGGCGCGCCGGACCTTCTCCAGAACTCCTGACACCCCCGTCTTCTCCCTGAGCCCGAACGATGGGTTCGGGTTCTGCGAGGACGACCGCTGCCGGCGAATCGACGCCCTGTACGGCGTCACCGACGGCTCACTTACCGATCGGTTCGTGCACTACGCCAACAACGTGATCTCGGAGGTCCGGCAGACCCACCCGGGAAAGCTCCTGGGCATGCTGGCCTACGTGCAGCACACCGCGCCTCCAAAAAAGGCGGTTCCCCTCCCGGAGTATGCAACCCTCGTCACTCACATGCCGTGGGAGTTCTGCCACGTCCACGCTCTCGACGACCCCCAGTGCCCCGCGAACAGCCGCTTCACCGGGTATCTGAAAGGCTGGACCGCGCTCACGCGTCACACCGCGATCTATGAGTACTACGGACACTTCTTCATGTTCACGCCGTGGCCGATCGTGCGGAACATCCGGCGCGACATTCCCTTCCTCCACAGCCTCGGCCTGGAGAGCTTCACCAGCGAGACCCAGCAGAACTGGGCGAACCAGGGCATCAACTTCTACGTGGCCGCCCGCCTCGTCGCCGACCCGAAGGCCGACGTGGACGCCCTGCTCGCCGAGTACTACACGCGGTTCTACGGCGTGGCCGCCGCGCCCATGCGCCGGTACTGGGAGCGCTTCGAGACCGCGATGGCGGATTCGGCCTCGGTGGGCGATGGCGGCTACGCGTGGATCTCGATGTTCCGCCGCCCGCTGCTGGAGGCCTCGGCCGCTGACCTCACCGAGGCGGAGCGCCTGGCGCGCGGAGACAGCCGCGAGATCGTCCGGCAGCGCATCGCATTCGCCCGCCTGGGCTTCGACTACACGGAGGCGGTGATCGAGATGTTCGAGGCCCACTATCGCGGGGACGGCATCGCGACCCGGGACTGGTCGCTCAAGGCGGTGGAGCGCTTGCGCAAGACGGAGGGCAGCGCGCCGCAGGCCTTCTTCGTCTCGATCGCGGTCGACCAGACGAAATACCTCTCGACCCTGCTCCAGTCGACGGTTCCGCCCTGGGTGCAATTGCGGCCCTGAGAGCCGAGCGGGAACGAGAGAACGCCGCGGCGCTGATCGCATGGGCGCTTTTCGCTCCGCCTGGACCCCGGCTTTCGCCGGGGTGACGGAGGAGGGAGACGTCTCATTCCAGGAGACGCTGTCGCTCGACTGACGTGAGGCGGCGGTGCGAGCCTGAGGGAAGCTCGCCGAGCTTGAGTCCGCCAATGGCGGTCCGGCTGAGGGCGAGGACGGACAAACCCACTGCGGCGAGCATGCGGCGGATCTGGCGGTTCCTGCCCTCGTGAATGGTGAGCCTCAGGCGAACGTCTCTCGCGGCCTCACGGACGAGGGCCACCGAGGCGGGCCGCGTTCTCTCCCCTTTCCCGATGTCGATGCCGGCTCGGAGGCTTTCGAGGGCGGCCTGATCCGGCGGGCGATCCACGACGACCTCGTAGGTCTTGGGCACGTGGCTCTCGGGATTCGTGAGGGTCTCGCCCAGGCGATGGTCGTCGGTGAGGATCAGCAGTCCCGAGGTGTCCTTGTCGAGCCGGCCCACCGGGAACACGAATCGATCGAGTTCGGGAAGCAGCTCGTAGACCGTGGGCCGGCCCTGCGGATCGGAGCGCGTGGTCACGTAGCCCACGGGCTTGTGGAGGGCGATCACCACGGGCTCGCCCGATTCCCGCGCGAGCTTCCCGTCGACCGTGATCGCGTCGTGCTCGAGGGAGACGCGAAGCGAGGCGTCTTTCGAGATCGCGCCATTCACCGCGACCCGGCCCGCTTCGATGTAGTCGAAGGCCTGGGTCCGCGAGCACAACCCGAGCTTCGACAGCGCCCGGGGCAGACTGACCGCCCGCCGCGGCGAGCTAGGCCTGGGCTTCAGGGAGAGCGTCCCCCAGCGCGAAGGTCATCTGACCCTCGCAGACGACCTGGCCGCCCACGCGGGCAACCCCGCGGAACGACCCCATCTTCGCCCGCAGCCGCAACACGATGGCCTCGAGTTCCACCGTGTCGCCGGCCCGCACCGGACGCCGGTAGCGCACGCGGTCGATCCCCATGAAGTAGACGAGACGCGACCGGTTCTCGGGCTTCGAGAGGACGAGCACCGCCCCCACCTGGGCCAGGGCCTCGGTGAGGATGGACGCGGGCAGCACGGGAATCCCGCCCGGACCCGCGATGAAATACCGCTCGTCGGAGGTGACGTTCTTGATGCCCACGATCCGCTTGTCGGGCTCGAGGGCCACGATGCGGTCGACGAAAAGGAAGGGATGGCGGTGGGGAAGGATCTTCTTGATGCCTTCGATCTCGATGGGCAGGGCCAGGGTACTCATGGAAGAGCGGGAGTCTATTCGACCGAACTGGGGCGCGGCGTATGCCGGCTTGGAAGGACTCTCTGGATGGCCGTTGTTGACGGCTGGCTAATCTAGGCGTTGGCGGGTGCGGCGTGGAGCTTGAGCCCCAGGGCGTGGGTTACCTTCAGGATGGTGGCGAAGCTCGGATTCCCCTCTCCCGACAGGGCCTTGTAGAGACTCTCCCGGCCCATGCCGGTCGCGCGCGCAAGCTGGGTCATACCCTTGGCGCGGGCGATCGTGCCCAGTGCCTTGGCGACAAATGCCGCGTCGTCTCCAGCCTCTTCAAGGCTGGCTTGAAGGTAAAGAGCCATGTCTGCCTCGGTCTCGAGGTGTTCCGCGCTGTCCCACTTTCTGAGCTTGATCTTTTTCACGTTTGCGCCTCCAGATGACGCGCCAATTTGAGCGCTGACTTGATGTCGGATGCCTGCGTCGACTTGTCGCCACCGGCCAGGAGAATCACGAACTCAGAACCGAACCGCTTGAAATAGACCCGGTAACCGGCGCCAACGTGGATTCTCATTTCGGATACGCCCTCGCCAACCGGCTTGCAGTCACCAAAATTGCCGTCTTCGGCCCGGTCGATGCGCACCTGAATTCGCGCCCTCGCATGCCGATCCCGCAAGCCATCGAACCACGCATCGAAGACCGCTGTCGTTTGGATCGAGTACACAACGCGAGTGTATCCTAGTTTATACGTCAGTCGAGAGCTGCTTCGGCGCCTTTCGCTCCGCCCTGGGCCCCGGCTTTCGTCCCCCAAGGGGAGGCTTCGCGCCCGGGGTGACGGAGATCGGGCTTTTCGCGTCCGTTGGGAGGTGAGCGGCTCGCGGTGACGGGGAATACCTTGCGCGACTGAGAACCCAAGGTAGCATCCCGGGTTCCGTGTCGACCACCCACGAAAGAGAGCCGCTCACCGAGTCCGAAGTCGCGCAAATTCTGCCGGCGGTGGCTCGGATCGAGTCGGTTCTCGATCCCGACGCGCTCCTGCCCGCCATCGCCAAGCAGCTTCGAGGCCTGGTGAAGTACGAGGCGCTCGTCCTGTACCTGCTGGGACCGGACGGCCGGATGCACCTCGCGCACAGCGAGGGAGAGCCCAAGGCTCTCTCGAACCCCGATACCGGCGGGGCCCAGGTCCGGGAGACCGCGGACAAGCATCAGCCCTTCGTGCGGTCGCACGACTCCATTCACGTCCTCACCGAGCCCCTCCTCCATGGCGACAAGTTCGTGGGCGTCCTGGGTCTCGAGGCCAACCAGAGCCGCACTTTCGGCAAGCGCGGCGTCTCCATCGTCCACATGATCGCGGACAATCTCGCCACCGCCATCGAGAACGCCACGCTGCATCGCGACGCGCGCTGGTACGGCGGCCTGCTGGCCATGCTCTACGAAGCCGGCAAGGAGATGGGCGCGATCCTCGAGCTGGACGTCCTGTGCGACCACGTGGCCGAGATCGTCCACCGCGTGGTGGACTACGAGATGTTCGCGATCTTCCTGGTGGACGAGAAGGCGAACGAGCTGGTCCTGAAGACCGCGCGCCAGATGGCGAACATCGCCCCGCGCCGCCGCATCGCGCTCAGCGAAGGCCTTACCGGCGCCGCCGCCAGCTCCAAGGAGCCCGTGATCGTGGGCGACGTGCGCGAGGACCCGCGCTACATCGCGGTGGAGGCGGACGTCCGGTCCGAACTCGTGATGCCTCTCGTCTTCAAGGGCCGCGTGGTGGGCGTGTTCGACCTCGAATCCCGCGAACTGAACCGCTTCACCCACGAGCACATCAAGGTGCTGACCCCGCTGGCCTCGCAGGTGGCGGTGGCCATCGAGAACGCGCGCCTCTACGAGGACATCACCAAACGGGAGAACCGCTACCGGAAGGAACTGGGGATCGCCCAGCGGATCCAGGAGGGCCTCTTCCCGGAAGACTCGCCCAAGGGTGCTCGCTGGGACGCTTCGGCTCACTTCCTCCCCGCGCGAGAGCTGGCCGGCGACCTCTTCGACTTCTACGACCTCGCGGAGGACAAGCTCGGCCTGTCGGTGGGCGACGTGGCCGGCAAGGGTGTCCCCGCCGCCCTCTTCGGCGCCTTCACCTCAGGCACCATCCGCGCCCGCGCCTTCCAGCGCGCGGCCCCCAAGGAGCTTCTCTTCCGCGCCAACCGCACGCTAATCCGGCGCGCCGTGGAAGGCCTCTATTGCGCCCTCACCTACGCGGTCTTCGACTTCCAGGCGAACGAGGTGCGGATCGCGAACTCGGGCCTGCCCTACCCGATTCACTACCGGGCCGCGCAGAAAAAGGCGGCACCGATTGTCCTCCCCGGAGTCCCGCTCGGCCTCTTCGACAACATCGAGTACGACGAGATCGCGATTCCGGTGGAATCGGGGGATATCTTCGTGTTCCACTCGGACGGCCTCACCGAGGCCTGGAACGGCAAGGAAGAGTTCGGCTCCGCGCGCCTCTCGGCCCTCGTGGCGAAGCACGCGAAGAAGACGGCATCCGAGATGGGCGACGAAATCGAGAAGACGCTGCGCAACTGGGCAAGAAAGCACCTCGCGAATGACGACGTGACGTTCGTGATCGTCCGCGTGGCCTGAGAAGCCCCGCCGTCATCGCAGGGGGAGACACCCGCCGCCGTCACGGAGAGAAACACCCACCGCTGTCGCGGGGAGAAACACCCGCCGTCATTGCGAGGCCCCGATCCGTTTGGAATTGGGCCGAAGCAATCTCACAAGCCTCAAGACTGTTTCGGGGATCCTCGGCGCCCAAGCGTGGTCTTGTGGGAAGACCGGCCCCTCGAGCTAGGGGTGATAGTCGCGAACGTGAATCGCGAGGTTCTCTCGGGCACCGTTTGCGGCCAAGCCGTCATCGGCGGTGACAACGACGGCCTTGTGCCGCCGAGCGACATCGAGGTACGTCATGTCGTAGACGCTGACCTTTCTGGCAAGAGCCTCGATAAGGATCGCATCAAGAAGCGGCTGCACCGGAACCCACTCGATGGGGACGGCATTGAGATCTTTCCAGGTTTCCAAAGCTTCCGCGATATCCAGACCGGAGTGGGTCTTCTTTCTGAGGACGTGGGCGATCTCGAGTCGCAGCAGATCCGGGGCGACGGCTTCCCGGAGAAACCACTTGATGGCGACCGAAGCGTCCGGGACGTAGAGCAAAGGCTAACGCCCGTTGTCGCGTAGTTCTCGTATATCCGCTGTCGAATCGCCGAGGGGGCCATGAAGCGCGTAAATGCGTTCAGCCCTGCCGACGATGCGCTCGTAGAGATGCTCGGGAGTTTCCGGGCTCGAATCAAGGCGAGCAGTCAGGGAATCGACGAAGCGAGCGACCGCCAGCTTCTCGGCCTCTGGGAGGGCTTCAATTCGTTTGACGAGATCCACGGTGGTCATGCGCATTTCCTCGGACGCCTGGATCGTACTACGGCATCGCGGGGAAGGATGAGCCCCCGCCCCAATCGCCTCCCCGTCCCGGGACGGACTGCGGGGGAGGGGCTCGTGTCACGAGGGAAGAGGGTCTCGGTCCTTCGCGGCTCCCACCCCCGACGGTCTGGTAACCCGCTCTACCGCTCACCCACCGTCTCCAGAACCTGCCGGGTCAGTTCGTCGCTCAGGTAGTAGCCGGCTCCGCGCAGGCGGTCGAGAAGCGGTCGCAATCGCGGAATGAATCCGCGCACTCTCGCCTCGCGCAGAACCCCGACCAGACCGACAAAGCGCAGACCGCGCGCCGCCGCCTCCTGCCGGCCCGCCTTATCGTCGATGATCAGCAGACTGTCGGCATGCCGCTCGGCCAGACAGATGCTGCTTGCCTGGCCAGGATCGATGTCCGGATTTAGCGGCGCCCAGTTCCCCATATCCACCGGCTCGATATGCAGCCATCCGGACAATGCTCCCGCGATCGCGTCCTGGCCCGGAAACGAGCCGCCAGCCAGGAGTTCCGCATGCACCACTTCCGTGATCCAGACCTCTCCAAACACACGCGGCAGCAGCCCCAGTTCCCCCAGTTTCGAGAGAACGATCAGCGGCCCCGCATCGGCGACGATCAGGCGGAGATGCGCTGCTTCCACGCGTCGAGAGTCGCGAGATCGTGTTCGACATCCGGGCCGCTCACCTTCACGATGGGGATTCCCATCTGGGTCAGCATGTCCATCATCTCCGACAAGGATTTGCCGGCGATTCGTGCCGCATAGCCCAGAGACACGTGACCTTGCCCAAAAAGGGCGACGGCCAGCGCCAGCTTGACGCTGGCCATGTCGGGCAGTTTCAGGCGGGTAAGGTCCAC
Organism: Vicinamibacteria bacterium; assembly: GCA_035432945.1. Classification (GTDB taxonomy): domain Bacteria; phylum Acidobacteriota; class Vicinamibacteria; order Fen-336; family JAGNNV01; genus JAGNNV01. Next base: position 8,035 of record DAORUA010000156.1, read on the forward strand.
CAGCAGGGCCTGGGGTTGATCGCGGTTCATCACCACAACGAGGTCATCCTCGCGCGCACTGCGCAACGCTTCCGAGGGGTTGTTCTTCAGTTCGCGGATGTTCACTGCTCTCACCATTGCCTCCGTCCGGCTTGATAAAGGCGAATCGATTGTTCCCTCGAAGTGTTCCTACGTCTCGGGGGAACATGATACAAAACGTCGGGACTTGTCCGCAACGCCCGACGCTTTGTCGGGCTCCTCACGGCGGAGGCGGCAAAGCGTCTCGGCATCGCCCAATCCCGCGTCTCCGACCTGGTTCGAGGCAAGTGGGAGAAGTTCAGTCTCGAGATGCTCATCACTCTCGAGGCAAGGCGTGGCCGCACCGTCCGAGTGGAACT
>DAORUA010000157.1:0-8409 GCA_035432945.1 Vicinamibacteria bacterium
ACCGTACCGCTCGGCCGGCTCGAGACGCTGGAGTCACGCCGAAACGCCATGCTCGGACCGCAGCGGCTCAATGCGGCGGCGATCGGCCTCTTCGCCCTGATCGCCTTCATCGTGGCCTTCCAGGGGATCCACGCAATCCTCGCCCGCGCGGTGAGCGACCAGCGTCGCGAACTCGGGATCCGCCTGGCCCTGGGCGCGAGCCCGCGGTCGCTTCTGAAGCTGGTGATGGAACGCGGGGTGAGGCTCACCCTGGCCGGGCTGCTTTTCGGCGTGCTCGGGTCGATCCTGCTCGGGCGGGCCCTGCAGACCCTCCTCTTCGAAGTTCAGGCCACGGATCCGATCACCCACGGCGCGGTGGCGGCGGTGGTCGGGCTGGCCGCGCTGTGGTCCAGTTACCTGCCGGGCCGCGACGCCGCGCGCACGGAGCCCGCGGTGGCCCTGAGGCAGGAGTGAATCATCGGAGACCGATGCGCGGATGGATTGAACCCTCGGTATCGTCAGGCCGTAATCCATCTGGCGGGCCTCGGGGCTCGAGGCCCCACACGAACCACCGCACATCGGAAGGAACAGAAGAAGGCTCATGATCGAACTACGGAATCTCGAGAAGTCGTACCCGCTCGCGGCCGGGCGGGTGTACGTGCTGCGCAATATCACCCTCTCCATCGCGGAAGGGGAGTTCGTCTCGATCATGGGGCCGTCGGGGGCGGGGAAGTCGACCCTCCTCCACATCCTCGGAATGCACGACGGCGATTTCACCGGGGAGTACGAGTTCCGCGCGGAGATCGTGAACAAGCTCAAGCCGCGCGACCGCCAGGAACTGCAGAAGCGGAACATCGGCTTCGTGTTCCAGAGCTTTCATCTGCTCGACGACCTGACCGTGTACGAGAACCTCGAACTGCCCCTGTCCTATCGCGACCTCAAGAAGGGCGAGAGGCAGGCCATCGTGGCCGACGTGCTCGACAAGTTCAACATCGTGGGCAAGAAGGACCTCTATCCCTCCCAGCTCTCCGGCGGGCAGCAGCAACTCGTCGGCGTGGCCCGGGCGATCGTGGCGAAGCCGAAGCTCATCCTCGCGGACGAGCCCACGGGAAACCTGCATTCCGACCAGGGCCGCGAAATCATGGAACTGTTCAAGAAGCTCAACGAGGAGGGCGCCACCATCATCCAGGTGACCCACTCGGAGACGAACGCCACCTACGGGAACCGGGTGATCCGGCTCAAGGACGGCTGGCTCGCGTCCGCGAGCTAGCCGGAGCGAAACGGCCCGTGCGCGAAATAGCCCGACTCATATACTCGGTGGTTCTGTGACCTCATCTCCCCGCATCCTTGTCGCCGACGATCAGCAGGACGTCCTCGAAGCCCTGCGCCTCCTCCTCAAGTCGGAAGGCTTCACCATCGAGACCGCCGGATCTCCGGCCGCGGCCTGGGCCGCCCTCGAGGGCCGCGAGTTCGATGTCGCTCTGATCGACTTGAACTACACCCGCGACACCACCTCGGGCCGCGAGGGCATGGACCTGCTGGCCCGGATACGCGAGCTCGACGAGACCCTTCCCGTGGTGGTCATGACCGCGTGGGCGAGCGTCAGCCTCGCCGTCGAGGCCATGCGCAACGGCGCGCGCGATTTCGTCAGCAAACCGTGGGAGAACGCGCGGCTCATCGCCATCCTCCGCACCCAGGCCGAGCTCTCGAAGGCCCTGCGTCACGGCCGCAGGCTGGAGAGCGAGAACCGGGCGCTGCGGGGCGAGGCCAGGCTGGAGGTGATCGCCGAGTCTCCGAGCATGAAGAAGGTAATGGACATGGTCCGCCGGGTCGGGCCGTCCGACGCGAACGTGCTCCTCCTCGGCGAGAACGGATCGGGGAAGGGGACGGTGGCCCAGGCCCTGCACGCGGTGTCGAATCGCAAGGGCAAGGCGCTCGTCACCGTGAACGTGGGCGGCCTCTCCGAAGGCGTCTTCGAGAGCGAGCTGTTCGGCCACGTGCGGGGCGCCTTCACGGACGCGCGGGCCGACCGGGTGGGGCGGTTCGAACTGGCGGATGGCGGCACCTTGTTCCTCGACGAGATCGCCAACGTGACCTCCGGACTTCAGTCGAAGCTGTTGCGCGTGGTGGAGACGGGTGAGTTCGAGCCGGTGGGATCGTCGCGCACCCGCAAGGCGAACGTCCGGATAATCTCCGCCACCAACGCGGATCTCGACGCCGAGGTCGCGGCCGGCCGCTTCCGGCAGGATCTCCAGTTCCGTCTCAACACCATCGAGATCCGCATCCCTCCGCTGCGCGACCGGCGCGAGGACATCCCGGCGCTCGCGGGCTATTTCCTGGCCGCGCATGCCGCGCGCTACCGCAAGAAGGTCACCGGGTTCGATGCGGCCGCGACCCAGGCCCTCCTCGACCACGCCTGGCCGGGCAACGTGCGCGAACTCGACCACGCCGTGGAACGCGCGGTGCTCCTGTGCGCGGGCGAGCGCATCGGCGCCGCCGACCTCGCCCTGCGCGTGTCCGGGGAGCCGCGGGGCGGCCGGCTCGAGGACATGAGTCTCGAGGAGGTCGAGGCCTTCCTGATCAAGAAGACGCTGAGCCGCTTCGAGGGCAACGTCACCCGCGCCGCCGACGCCCTCGGCCTCTCGCGCAGCGCGCTCTACCGCCGGATCGAGCGGCACGGGCTCTGAGCTCCTGGCCGCGTTACCATTCGCGGCTAACCGGATGCCCCGACGCTCTCTCTCGCTCGACGGTCGCGTCTTCCTCTTCGCCTTCCTCGCCGGCCTCCCCGGCTGCCTGTTCCTGCTCGGATGGCTGTGGGGAAGACCGCACGACACGGAACTGCGCTGGACTCTCTCGATCCTGATCCTGGGGGTCTGGCTGGGCCTCGCCCGCGCGGCGCAGATGACCGTGGTCCGGCCCATGCAGACGGTGTCGAACCTGCTCGCCGCGCTTCGGGAGGAGGATTTCTCGTTTCGCGCCCGCGGGAGAGGTGGAGAAGACGCGCTGTCGCAGGTGCTCTTCGAGGTCAACACCCTCGCGGAGACCCTCAAGTACCAGCGCCTGGGCGCGCTCGAGGCCACCGGCCTCCTGCGCAGCGTCATGGAGGAGATCGACGTCGCGGTCTTCGCGTTCGACGAGGGCGAACAACTCCGCCTGGTGAACCGCGCGGGCGAGGGGCTGCTCGGCTTCGCCGCCGAGCGGGCTCTCGGGCGCACCGCGACCGATCTCGGCCTGGGCGAGGCGCTGCGCGGAGAGGCGCCCCGGGTCATGGACGCGGGCTTCGCGGGCCGGCCGGGCCGGTTCGAGGTCCGGCGGTCACTCTTTCGACAGGGCGGGCGCCCGCATCATCTGCTCGTGCTGACCAACGTGAGCCGGGCCCTGCGCGACGAGGAAAGACAGGCGTGGCAGCGCCTCATCCGGGTCATCGGGCACGAGCTGAACAATTCGCTCGCGCCCATTCAATCCATCGCGGGCAGCCTCGAGACCCTGCTCGCGCGCACCCCGCGGCCCTCCGACTTCGATGACGACCTGCGCCGCGGGCTCGCGGTGATCGCCTCGCGGTCGGAGTCGCTCGCCCGCTTCACCGAGGCCTACGCGCGCCTGGCCCGTCTTCCCGCGCCCTCCCTGGCCCCGGTGGACGTGCCCGAGCTCATCCGGCGGGTCACCGTGCTCGAGGCGCGCCGCGGAGTGGTGGTCGAGCCGGGGCCCGCGCTCACCCTGACCGCGGACGCGACTCAGCTCGAACAGGCGCTCATCAACCTGATACGCAACGGCGTCGAAGCGGCGCAGGAGGTCGGCGGGAGCGTGCGCGTGAGCTGGCGGCTCTCCGGAGGGGCGCTGGAGATCCTGGTCGAGGACGAGGGCCCCGGGCTTCCCACGACGTCGAATCTCTTCGTTCCCTTCTTCTCGACCAAGCCGGGCGGTTCGGGCATCGGCCTGGTGCTGACCCGCCAGATCGCCGAGGGGCACGGCGGCTCGCTCACCCTCGAGAACCGCGCCGATCGCTCCGGCGTTTGCGCCAGGCTGCGCTTCCCGCTTCCGAAGCGCTGATCTCCCGCTAGGCCTCGACCCGGCACTCGACGCTGGCCTCCGCGAGGTCGTCCCCGGGGCCATGGCGACGCGCGCGGTCCTCGCGGCCAAGAGTGAGGAGCAGGACGAAGGCGGGGAAGGAGCACAGACCGAGGATCGGCCAGAAGACCGAATCCCCGAGCCTCGCGCGCAGCGGGAGAAAAAGGAGGGGCGAGGTGGCTTTCGCGAAGGTCCAACTGGACTGGAAGAGGCTGATGTACCGCCCTCGCGCGAGACGGGGCGCCCAGTCGGCGACGGCGGCCGAGAGTTGCGGCATCATCACGATCTCGCCGGTGGTGACGAGCAGGATGGCGATGACGTAGATCCCCAGATTCGGCGGAGCCCCGTTCAAGGCGACGCCGAAAGCCGCGACCGCGAGTCCCCCCGCGGCAAGGCTCAGACGGGATGCGGTGGGGAGCCGGGCCGCGACCGGGAGTTCGAGCATGGCGACCAGAAGGCCGTTGAGACCGACGATGTATCCGTAGGTCCGGCTCGGGTAGGACGCGCCCTCGGTGAGGGTGATGGGCAGGACGGTCATCACCGCGAACATCAGGAAGGGGAAAGCGGAACTCGCGGCCACGAGGCGAAGGAATGGACGATCCCGGAATGGAGACTCCGCCACCTCCCCTTCCCGCGGGGCGGGGCGGGTTTCGGCGATGAAGAACAGGATCACCAGGCCGTAGGTGAGCGTGCTCAGACCGTCGCCCCAGAAGAGGAACCGCCAGTCCCAGTCGACCAGGAACCCGCCCACCACCACGCCCGCGGCGAAGCCCAGGTTGATGGCGAGACGCAGTCCGGCGAATCCCACCTTCCGCTGCGCCGGGGGCACGAGGTCGGTGACGATGGCGGACGCGGCGGGTTGAAAGAGGTCGGCGAGAAAGCCGAATCCGAGAAGCAGGAGCACGAAGGCCTGGAGGTTCGGGGCGAATCCGAGGCACAGGGCGAGGAGTCCCGAGCCGAACAGGGACAAAAGCATGGTGGACCTGCGGCCCAGGCGATCCGCGGTCTGCCCGCCCACGAAGATCGAGACCAGGGACCCGAAGCCGTACGCGGCCACCGCGAGGCCGGCCTCGAGGGGAGAGAGGCGGAAGTCGCGCATCAGGACGATGGTCAGATACGGGACGATGTAGGTCCCGGCCTTGTTCACGAAGGTCCCGGCGATCAGGATCTGGACGGGCCGGGGAAGAGCGCGCAGCAGGCGCCAGGTGGAGAACATCGGACGGCGAGCCTAGGAGGCGGAGTCGCTTCGTGTCCACGGGGCCCGGCCTCGGCTACAATCCGCGAACTGAACTCGAAGGGCGATACGAGATGGAGTTCCCCTCAGCCGTGCAAAGATTCGGCGATCCTCAGCAGCGGCTGCTGCGCGGCATCCCCGCTTTCGCCCGCCTGCCCCTGCCCGCCCGGCAGGCGCTCGCCGCGCACCTGGCCGAGCAGTCCTATCCCGCGTTCGCGCTGGTCCTCGACGAGGGCGAGCCCGCCGATCGGCTCTTCCTGATCGAGGAGGGCGAGGTCGAGGTCTCGATCAGGACGCCCGAGGGACGCGCCCCCCTGAGCCGCCTTGGGGAAGGGGAGATGTTCGGCGAAATCGGTCTTCTTCTTCCGACCCGGCGGCGGACCGCGAGGGTGACCGCGACGACTCCGCTGCTCACCTCCACCCTGAAGGGCCGCCACCTCGCCGAGGTTCTCGACCAGTTTCCGGACGCGCGTGAAATCCTGGTCGAGGCCGCGGACCAGGCCCTGGTCCGATCCTTCGTCAAGTCCACGCGGCCGTTCGAACGGCTGACTCCCGAGCGGCTGCACGATTTCGGAGCGCGCCTGAAGACCCTGGACTTCGAACCCGGCGCCGTGGTGTTCAACCAGGGCGATCCCGGCGACGCCTGCTACCTCGTGCGGAGCGGGGCACTGGAGGTCGTTCGGCAGGAGGCCCCGGGGCCGAGGGTGGTGGCCCGTCTCGAACCCGGCGACATCGTGGGCGAGTCGGCGCTTCTCACCAGCACGCCGCGCGACGCGTCACTGCGCGTGGTGGAGCAGGCCGAACTCCTGGCCCTTCACCGGAGCGACCTGCTCGACGAACTGGACCGCGACAAGCGAGTGGCCGCGCACATCGTGGAGCTCATGCGGCAGCGGGATCGCCCGGTGGCGAAACCGGGGGTGGTTCTGCAACCTCGCCCGACCCCTACCGGAGAGACGATCTGGGTGCTCGCGGATCCGGGCCGGCTGGGCGCTTATCACCAGCTTTCGAGTCTCGGCCTGTACGTGTGGAACCGGCTGGACGGCCGCCACAACGTGGAAGAAGTGGCAGCGGCCCACCGCGTGGAGCGCGGGCCGGTGGCGCCCGAGGAGATCGCCCGGATCATGGCGGAACTCGTTCACGCGGAGTTCGCGAGCGGCAAGCAACTCCATCCCGAGGTCGCGCTGGTCGCCGGTCCGCCGCTTCCCTGGTGGCGGAAGTGGTGGAAGCGGCTGACCATGAGGACGCCGAGCCCCCGAGATTGACTACTGGGCCGGGATGGCCTCCGTGCGGCCCATCGGCGCGACGGAATCGTTGATGGCGAGGTCGGGCCGGGTCGAACGCAGGCCGAGCCTCTTCATCTTCTCGGAAAGGGTGGAGGGGAGAAGGCCAAGGGACGCGGCCACGCGGCGCTGATTCCAGCCCGCGAGTTCCAGGGCCATGAGTAGAAGCTGCCGCTCGTACTCCTGCACGAGATCCTTGAGGGTTTGACCTTCGGGGATGGAGAGGGTTTGTGCCAGTTCGCTCATGAACGCTCCTCGTTCGATAACGGACAATGGGTGGATGCCTCCGTACGGCCGCACTCCGGCCGGAAACTGCCCATCCTGAGTGATTCCCGGAGGTTTGCGACCGCGCTGCGACCCGCCCGCATCCCCAGAGGATTGAGGATCCCTTGCGGCTGCGATGGATGGCTGATCACGCAGCCTTACTCAGCAAGTCCCGTTCCATGAGCGCCCCTGGCGGGCGTCAAAAGTTTGAACGCCCGCGGCGGCGGGCGTCTCAGAACTGGCGGTCGAAGTGGCGCGTGCCTTCCGCGTGAGGGGTGGGCTTCGTCCAGTACGAGGTCGCGCCCTTCCCCTTGAAGGTCCGGCCCATCGGGTCCTTGCCGCTCACGCGCATCAGAAGGCCGGTGGGGGTGACTCCGAGGAAGAAGAAGAGGCCAAGGAGGAGCCGGGTGTTGATGTGCCCGAGGATCTCCGCGAACTTCATCCACGGGCCGAAGGCGGGGCGAAGAAGTCCCGGCACGAGCGCGCCGGCCAGGAAGAACAGAACCGAGGCGCCGAGGAACCAGGGCGCGCTCGGACGTCCGCGCCACAACAGGAAGGCGCCGAAGGCCAGGGCCACGCCCGCGAAGGTGAAACCGAAGTGGCGCAGGTCTTTCGAGGTCGCGGGAGGAGGCGTCGGAATCGCGTCAGTCAAGTTCGAACTCCTGCATCCACTTCTTGTCGTCTTCGACCACCGGCTGGTCTTCCTTCATAAAGATCCACTGGTCGACCACCAGCACGTCGATGTCGGAACGCATGAAGCAGCGATAGGCGTCCTCCGGAGTGCACACGATGGGCTCGCCGCGCACGTTGAAGGACGTGTTCACCACCACCGGACACCCGGTCAGCTTGAAGAACTCGTTGATCAGGTCGTAGTAGCGCGGGTTGGTCTCCCGGTGCACGGTCTGGATGCGGGCCGAGTAGTCGACGTGGGTGGCCGCGGGAATCGTCGAGCGGGGCACGTTGAGCTTCTCGATGCCGAAGAGCTTCTCCTGCTCGGCGGTCATGGGAATCTGGTGCTTCTTCGCCACCTCGGCCACCAGGAGCATGTACGGGCTCTCGCGGTCGAGGTCGAACCACTCCGAGACCTGCTCGGCGAGGACGGAGGGCGCGAAGGGGCGGAAGGACTCGCGGAACTTGATCTTGAGGTTCATCCGCATCTGCATCTCGGGATCGCGCGCGTCCCCGAGGATGGAGCGGCCCCCGAGGGCCCGCGGCCCGAATTCCATGCGCCCGCTCATCCAGCCGATGATCCTGCCCTGGGCGAGGAGCGCCGCGATCTTCGGCAGGAGGGCGGAATCTTCGAGCCGGGTGGCTTTGGCCCCCTTCGCCTCGAGGACCTTCTGGACGTCGGCGTCGTGGTACGCGGGCCCGAGATACGAGCCGCGCTGCCGGTCGAGTGCTCGCGGGCCCACGAAGGTCGGCCGGGGCTTGTCGAGATACCGGTGCCAAACCGCGAGAGCCGCTCCCACCGCACCCCCGGCGTCTCCGGCGGCGGGCTGGATGAAGATCTTCTTGAAGGGTCCCTCGCGAAGGAGACGGCCGTTGCCCACGCAGTTCAAGGCGACCCCGCCCGCGAGGCAGAGG
>DAORUA010000158.1:0-8405 GCA_035432945.1 Vicinamibacteria bacterium
TCGCGTATCGTAAGGAGGTGATGATGGCCAGAGGGGCGCCACCGTTCGACCTCACCCGCGCCGAAGCGCGCCTTCTTTCGTCCCTCACGCCCGCCTGGCGGATCCAGGAGTATCTCGACGCCTCCCTCGTCTACGACACGAAGGGCGGAACCTGCCGTTCGCCCCGGCGGGTCATCCGCGACGGAGAGTGCCAGTGCATGGACGGAGCGCTGTTCGCCGCGGCCGCGCTGCGCATGCAGGGCTACCCTCCCCTCATCCTCGATCTCGAGGCCGAGCAGGACGACGATCACGTGCTCGCGGTCTTCAAGACGCCGCACGGCTGGGGCGCTATCGGCCGGTCGAACTACTCGGGCCTGCGCTACCGTGAGCCGGTCTACCAAACCTTGCGCGAGCTCGTGATGAGCTACTTCGAGTCGTACTTCAATCTGCGAAGGGAGAAGACGCTTCGCGCGTACTCCCGGCCGGTGAACCTCGCGCGGTTCGATGCCATCAAGTGGATGACCTCCGAGCAGGACCTCTGGGAGATTCCGAACCACCTGGTGGTCATCCCGCACACCCAGATCGCATCGCGCCGGGCCATCCGCACGTACTCGAGAGTCGATCGGCGGCTCTTCGAGGCGGGCCTCGTGGGCAAGCGCCACAAGCCATGATCTTCGACCGATTCGCGCCGAAGATCTCCGCCACCGAGCGGCAGGCGCTCGACGCCGGCACGGTCTGGCTCGAACGCGGCATCTTCGCGGGACGCCTCAACTGGCGCGAGGTCTCCAAGGAGCTGTATCCGACCCTCACCGTGGCCGAGCAGGCCTTCCTCGACGGGCCTTGCGAAGCGGTGTGCCGCGCCGTGAACCCGTGGCTCTGCCAGGAGACCATGGACCTTCCGGTCACCGCTTGGGAGATCCTGAAGCGCGAGCGGTTCTTCGGCCTCACCCTCGCCCGCGAACGCGGGGGCCGGGGCTTCTCGGCGCTCGGGCTCACCGCGATCGTGGGCAAGCTCTCGTCGCACTCGATGCCGCTCGCGGTGGCGGTGCTGATCCCGAACTCGGTCGGCCCCGGCGAACTGATCGAGAGGCACGGCACCGACGCGCAGAAGCGCGAATACCTCGAAGCCCTCGCCTGCGGGGACGAGATGCCCGCCTTCGCCCTCACCGAGCCCATGGCGGGGTCGGACGCCGGTTCGATCACCTCGCGCGGCCGTGTGTTCCGCGACGTCGACGGCGAGTTGAAGATCGAGCTCAACTGGCGCAAGCGTTACATCACCCTCGCCCCCATCGCCACCGTTCTCGGTCTCGCGGTGGTCCTGGAAGATCCCCAGGACCTGCTCGGCGAAGGCCCGAACCCGGGAATCACCTGCGTGCTGGTGAAGACGTCGCTGCCCGGCGCGATGGTGGGGCGCCGGCACGACGCCATGGGGGTCGCGTTCCCGGTCGGCCCCACCGAGGGAGAGAACGTGGTCGTGCCCGCGAGTGCCATCATCGGCGGGCACCCCGGGGCGGGACGCGGCTGGGCCATGCTGATGGAAGCGCTCTCCGCCGGGCGCGGACTCTCCCTGCCCGCGCAGTCCGCGGGCGGGATGAAGCGGATGGCGCGGGTGACGACCGCCTACGCCCAGGTGCGGCGCCAGTTCGGCTCGCCCATCGCCCGCTTCGAGGGCATCAAGGAGAAGCTGTCGTCCATCCTGGTGAGCGCGTATCTCTCGGACGCCGCGCGGATCTTCGTGGCGGGCGCGGTCATGGAGGGCCAGCGGCCCTCGGTCATCTCCGCCATCTCGAAGTACGAGCAGACCGAGATGACGCGGCGCGCGGTGATGGACTCCATGGACGTGATGGGCGGGGCAGCGCTGTGCCGCGGACCGAGGAACCCGCTGCTCATGGCGCTCGAGGGCTCGGCCATTCAGATCACGGTGGAGGGGGCCAACATACTGACCCGGACCCTCATCATCTTCGGCCAGGGCATCCTGCGCGGACACCCGTACGCGCTCAAGCACCTCAAGGCCATCGAGAGCGGCTTCATCGTGGACGCGGCCCGCCAGATCTTCCGGCACGCGGTGTTCTCGGCCTGGACGCTCGTCCGTCTCGCCTTCGCGGAGGTCACGCGGGGCGTGCTCGCCGACCCGTCGGCCTGGCGCGCGCCGCTCACTTCCGAAAAGCGCCGGCTCTCCTGGGCCGCCCTGCGCTTCGCCGCCCTCGCCGACCTGACCCTGCTCGTGAGCGGCCCCGCGCTCAAGCGCAAGGGTCATGCGAACGGGCGGCTCGCCGACGCGCTCTCCGCGATCTTCTTCGGCATCGCCGCGGTGCGGCGGGCGATCCACGAAGGACGCACCGAAAAGGACCCCCTGGTCCGCGCCTCCGTCGAGACCTGCCTCGCGCGGGCCGACGGGGCGCTCGCCGCGCTCCTGCGCGAATTCCGGGCTCCCCTTATCGGCCCGCTCCTTCGCGGGCCCGCGCTCTGGTGGGCCCGCGTCAATCCGCTGACCCGCGGCCCTCGCGACGCCGATCTCGACGCCGTGGTGGAGACGCACGTCCGGCCCGGGGAGGCCCGGGACAGCCTCACCGCCGGGATCTGCCTCGGCTCCCCTCACGATCCCCTCACCCGGCTCGACGCCGCCCTCTCCGCGGTCACGGCGGCGGCTCCCATCGAGAAGCGGATCGCGGCCGCGCGCCGGGAGGGCCGCTTCGACGCGGACACCCTGGAGGAGCATCCGGACTCGGACATCAGCGAGGCGTTCCGGACCTCGGTGGTGACGAGCGACGAGGCGGTGGCGGTGGCCACCGCCCGCCGGCTCGCGAGGGAAATCGTCGAGGTCGACGACTTCGAGACCGGGACCCTGTTCCAGACCATGCAGGACGCGCAGTGGCGCGCCAGTCAGGAACCGGTTTGAGTTTCGGAAGCGCCTACGGCCTCGCCGTGGCATTGCTGGTGATCTTCAACATCGGGCTGCTGATCAGGCTGGCCGCGTTCCGCCTCAACTTCCCCACCCTGCGCGAATGGGACGGGCCCGTGCCCGCATCCTGGCCGAAGGTCAGCGTGATCGTCCCCTGCCGCAACGAGGCGAAGGGAGTCGAGACCGCCATGTCGTCGCTCCTCGCCCAGGACTATCCGAGCCTCGAGATCGTGGCCGTCGACGACCGTTCCGAGGACGAGACCGGAGCGCTTCTCGATGCCCTGGCCGCGAAGGACGCGCGACTCACCGTGCTTCACCTCAAGGACCTGCCCGAGGGTTGGCTCGGAAAGAACAACGCCCTGCAACAGGGCGCCTTGCGCGCGAGCGGTCCCTGGCTTCTCTTCGCCGACGGAGACGTCGTGTTCGAGCCCGCGGCCTTGAAGCGCTCGGTGGCGTTCGCGGAGGCGCACGGTCTCGGCCATTTCGTGGCCCTGCCCCAATTCGAGACCCACGGCTTCCTGGAGCGGGGGTTCGTGTCGACCTTCGCGATCGCGCTCTCGATCAAGCTCGATCCGGCGCGGTTGTGCGTGCCGAGGACGTGGGCCTACGTGGGCGTGGGCGCGTTCGGCCTGGTTCGACGCGAGGCCTGGGAGAAGATCGGCGGGCACGAGCGGCTCGCCTTCGAGGTCGCCGACGACCTGAAGCTCGGCCTGCTGCTTCGGCGAGCCGGGATCCCGCAGGGCTGCCTCACCGCGGACGGCATGGTGCGGGTGCGCTGGCAGCACGGTCTCATCGCTTCCTTGCGCGGCCTGGAGAAGAATGCGTTTGCGGGGTGCGAATGGAATACCGCGCTCGCGGTCGTTGCGGTCGCGGGCGTGGTCGGGGCGGCGCTTCTTCCTTACCTGCCTCTCTTCGTCTCCGTGCCCGCGTGGACGATGCCCCTCGCCTTCGTCGCCGCCGCCCTGCCCATTCTGCTGGTGGGCGCATCCGCGCGACGTCTGTCCGGCGGTTCGGGGCTCGAAGGACTCCTCGCCCCGCTCGGGGCGGTGACCCTCGGCGGCGTCATCGCGTGGTCGACCCTGCTCGCCCTCGTGCGCGGCGGCATCGTCTGGCGCGGCACGTTCTATCCGCTCACGGAACTGCGGAGGCGATGCGTGCGCGAGTTCGGGATGAGCGCGAAGAACGCGGTGGGATGGACGCCGCCGGGACGCCCGAAAACCCGGTGGTAGTGGTTGGATGGGGTGCAGGGCGTACAGCACCATGACGTCGTGACGTTTTGACGCTATAGTGGCCCCCATGGAGACCACGCGCACCACTGTCTATCTGGAACGCGACCTGCACCGAGCCTTGCGCCTTCGCTCCGCGTCGTCGGACCACAGCCTTTCACGGATCGTGAACGAGGCGGTGCGCCGCGCCCTGGCCGAGGACGCCCTCGATCTCGAGGCGCTGGGCAAGCGACGTGGGGAGAAGAGCGTGGACTTCGGTGCTTTCGTCCAGGGGCTGAAACGGGTTGGCCGTCTATAGCCTCCGCATCAAGCCGTCCGCGGCGCGGGAACTCGAGGGAGTCGGTTCGAAGCGGGATCTGCAGCGCCTGGTGAGCCGCATCAAGGGACTCGCGGTCGAACCCAGGCCGCCGGGCGTCGAGAGGCTCGCCGGATCGCCGAACGCCTGGCGGGTGCGGCAGGGCGACTACCGGATTCTCTTCACCATCGACGACGCCAACCGGGCAGTTGACGTCTTCAAGATCGGTCACCGCCGGGAGGTCTATCGGTCGTAGCCGTCGCGTGTCGACGACGAGGCCGGTGTTAACGTCCAGAGCCATGACCCAGGCGCTTCAGGACATCTACGCTCCCCAGAACAAGTGCTTCGGCTGCGGGCCCGCGAATCCCAAGGGGCTTCGCATCAAGAGCTTCGTCGAAGGGGACCACATCGTCGCGAGCTTCCAGCCCGAGACGCATCACGAGGCGTGGGAGGGTGTCGTCAACGGCGGCATCGTGGGGTGTCTGTTCGACTGCCACAGCAACTGGGCGGCCGCGTATCACCTTATGAAGAAGGCGGGAACGAACGAGCTGCCGCCCACCGTGACCGCGGACTTCCACGTGAAGCTCAGAAAGCCCACGCCTTCGAAAGGGCCGGTGATCGTGAAGTCGAGGGTCGTGGAGTCGACCGACGACCGCGCCACCGTGGAGTCCACCATCGAAGTCGACGGCGTGGTCACGTCGACCTGCCGCGGCACGTTCGTGGCGGTGAAGCCGGGCCATCCCGCCTATCACCGCTGGTAATTACTGCTTCACCAGCTCCACCCGGCGATTTTTGGCGCGGCCCTCTTCGGAGTCGTTGCTCGCCACCGGAGCGAGGGGGCCGGCACCCCGGCCGACCAGGCGGGCCGCGGCGATCCCGTGCTTGCCCACGAGGGCCTGCGCCACGGCCTCCGCGCGGGCCTGGGACAGCTTCAGGTTGAGGTCGAGCGAAGCCACGTTGTCGGTGTGCCCCACGACGTAGACCTTCAGGGACGGGTCGGCCTTCAGCAGCTTCGCGATCTCCGCCACCGCGGCGTCCGACTCGGGCTTCAGTTCGGCCTTGCCGGTATCGAAGTAGATTCCCGGAACCTCGACATGGCCGGTGGTCTTGAGCCCGGACTTGAACAGCTCCGCGCTCGCCGTCACTTCCTGGGCCATGGCCTGTTTCTCGACGATGGTGAGCATGTACCCCCGGCCCCAGGCGGTATCGACCTGGGCCCAGACCTCCTTGCCGTCCTTGATGAGTTTCAGAATGGTGTAGCGCTGGTCTTCCCAGGCCATGGACCCGCCGATGGCGCCGATGGCCTGCTGGTGGTTGCGGATGATGGCGAGCGGGCTCGGAGCCGGGGGGCCCGGCGGCATCTGGTACTTGATCTCGAATCGCCTGCCCTCGACGGAGACCGTGGTCGCCTTCCCGGTCTTGAAGTCGAACTTGTCGAAGTCGACCATCCGGCAGGTCGCGAGGCGCATGCCCTGCATCCGGGTGAAGAGCGGATGGTCTTTGCAGCCTTTGGCGTCCGGCTCCGCCGCCTGCGGCAGGGCGAAGGTTGGGGACGCCGACAGGGCGAGGACGGCGGCCACGGACAGGAAGCGAACCAATGGTGAACGAAACATGGGCTTCTCCTTTCGGGAGAAACCAGATTGCCCCGGCCGAAGGATCGAATCAATGGGCCATATGACTCAGCCGATCCCTGCTCCGCCTCGCGGCGGGGACCGCGCAGCTATTTGAGTTTGCGGCCGAAGTACTCCGCGGTTCGTTCGAAGGCCCGGTTCCAGTTGCGGTGGAGCAGGAAGCCGTGGACTTCGTCCGGGAAAATGAGCTGCTCCACTTCGACGTTCCGTTTGCGGAGCTGCTGCACCAGGTCCACGGTCTCGCTGAACGGCACGTTGCGGTCGTCGTCGCCATGGATGACGAGCACGGGCGAACGCCAGGAATCGATGGAGGCCATGGGCGAGGACTGGAAGGCGAGCTTCGCGAAGGCCTCGCGCTTCAGGGGATCGAACGCAGGCGCGAAATTCCCGACCACCACGTTCCAGTCGTGCACGCCGTGGATGTCGACCCCCGCCTTGAACAGATCCGACGCGCGGGAAAGGCCGAGGGCGGTGAGGAAGCCGCCGTACGAGCCTCCCCACAGGCCGATGCGGGCGCCATCGACATCGGGACGCGAGCGCAGGTACAGGCCCGCGCCGAGCACATCCGCGAACTCCGAGGCGCCGGTCGCGCCGTAATTGAGCGCCTCGCGGAACTCCATCCCGTAACCCGTGCCCGACCGGTAGTTCACGGAGAGCACCACGTACCCGAGGCTCGCGAGGTGCTGATTCATCGCGTAGGTCTGGTGGTAATAGTCCATGTAGTGCCAGCCGAGGAGCATCTGACGTCGGGAACCGCCATGGGTGAAGATGAGCGCGGGCCGCTTCTCCCCCGCCTTCAATCCTTTCGGCAGGAAGAGCTGCGCGGGGATCTTCATCCCGTCGGTCGCGGAGAAGGTGACCGCGGTGGGAGTCACGAGAAGGGCGCCCGGGAAGGTCTGTGGCACCAGCGACCCGCTGACGCTCTTCGCCTCGCCGGAAGCCGTCTTCACGAAGACCCGGCCCGGCATCTGCGCATCGGCGCGAACGAAGGCGAGGCCGCCATCGCTCGTCGACTGCGCGCCCCACTCGATCACGCCCGCCTCGGTGAGGCTCGCGGGCGCGGGCGCGCCGCTCGGACTCACGCGCAGGATCCGCCGCCGGTCGATGTCCCCGGCGTTGGTCACCGCGAGGACGAAGGCCCCGTCGTTCGAGAGCGTCGCCGCCTCGACTTCGTGATCGCCGGGGGTCAGGTTCACCGCGGCGCCGCCCGCGGAGGGAATCGAATAGAGATTCCGCCACCCCGTCTTCTCCCAGGCGAACACCAGACGGTCGTCCTTGCTCCACAGAAGCTGCGCGGGCGAAGCGAGGCCGCTGAAAGCGCTCCCTCTTCCCCGATCCGCCCTGAAGACCGCGCGCGAGACTCCGTTCCGGAAGTCGTGGACGACGATGGACCACGGCTCGGCCTCGCGCACCGGCTCGAAGGGCAGGGCCTGCGAATCCGCGGCCTGGCGCAGGAAGGCGAGCCGCGTCCCATCGGCGGAGAACACGGGGTCCGAATCCGTGTCGACGGATGGATCCGGATGGGTCACGGTCTGGGTCTCGAGGTCGAACACGCCCACGAAGCCGTGGTCGCCGCGCCGGTTGGTGAAGGCGATCCGCCTGCCGTCGGGCGAGAGCGTCAACTGGGAAATGCCGCCGCGGGTCTTGAGGATCGACTTCGCCTCTCCGCCCGCGAACGGAGCCGCGAAGAGCTCGCCCGTGGCGGAGATGAAGAAGATCTGGTCGCCCTTGAACGAAACCACCGGGTCGTGGCCGTCGCCGATCAGGCGGACGTCGCCGGTCTGGAGGTTCATCAGGTGAACCTGCTGCTTCACGCCCAGGGGATTCGAGGTGGGATTCGGCCGCTCGCCCCGGCGATTCGGATCGCCGCCGCGAACGAAGAGGAGCGAGAGAGCGTCCTTCGACCAGGCGAGGTCGGTGATCTCGGTGCCGTCGTCCTTGTCGTACGCGGTCAGTTTCTTCGGCGTGTAGGCCGGCGGCTCGGCGAGGTAGAGGTTCCGGCTGCCTCCTTCACGGAGCACGAAGGCCACGGCGCCACGCGCGGGGGCGGCGGAGAGCGAGGCCACGAAGGGAGCCTGCAGGACGGCCGCGATCGGAATCGGCGTGGCCTGGGCGAAGGCCGGCGATGACAGCAGCAGGAAAGCCGTGGCTGCCGAAGAGAGGGGGAATCGGATACCGGGCATGCGGGCCTCGCTGATTTGCCGGGGATTGAAACTACGTATCGAGCAGATTCTTGAGGGTCGACATGAACTGCGACGCGTCCTTGAAGTCGCGATAGACGGAGGCGAAACGCACGAAGGCGACCTTGTCGACCTGGCGCAGGCGCTCCATCAGGTACTCGCCGATCTTCTCGGTGGGCACTTCGCGGTCCG
>DAORUA010000159.1:0-8371 GCA_035432945.1 Vicinamibacteria bacterium
CAATCTCTTGTGTTTGTGGTTCCAAAGGGAACGTCTCCTGGATCGCCCGCGGCCGGCGAGGAGCCGGTCGAGAGCGGATTGACCAGGGGCGGGGCGACTCCGACGCGAGACGCCCCGGGGCCCCTGGTCCGGGAACGAACTTACTGGGCGGGGCTCGGAGAGGGCTTCGGGGCCGCCGGCGCGGTCGCGGCCGGGGGGGCCGGAGTGGTCGCGGGCTTGGTTTCCGCCGGCTTCGGCGCCGCCGTGGCGGGTGCGGCGGCTGCGGGCTTGGGAGCCGCGGCCGCCGGCCGGGCCGCCTTCTCGGTGTCGTCCGCCTTCACGATCACGTCGCGGGTGATGTCGAGCTCGGCATTGATGAGCACGATGGTGGCCCGGTCGAGGATGAAGTCGAGGCCCTTCTCCTTGCCCACGGCCTGGAGAATCGGCTGGATCTTGGTGTTGAACTCGACCTGGAACTCCTGGGCCTTCTGCTGCGCCGCCTGCTGCATGCGCTGGATGTCCGCCTGGGAGTCCTCGGTGGTGGCCTGCCGGTCCCGGTTCTTCTTCACGATCTCCTGCTGCTTCTTCTCCACCGCGTCGGGCGAGAGAATCGCGCTCTGCTTCTGGAGCTCCTCCTGGAGGGCCTTGATCGCGGCGTCGATCTGGGCGATCTGGTTCTGGCGCTTGGTGAGCTCCGACCGGATCTCGCTTTCGAGCTGGTCCATCTTGGTCGCGTAGCTCTTGCCCAGCAGGCTCTCCTGGGAGATCCTCTGCATGTCGACGACGCCCATCTTGACGGGCTTGCCCGTGGGGCCGGTGGTCTGGGCGGAGGCCGAAACCGCGGCCAGGATCAGGGCCAGCGGGCCAATAAACGCAAACAACTTCTTCATCAGTTCTCCTTAGAAAGTGGTGCCGACCGCGAACCGGAAGGTCCGCTTCTCCGCGAAGAGAGGGTCGGCGTTTGGGTTGATCGCGTAGATCAACCGGAACGGAACGTTCAACACGGGCATGATAAACCGAAGCTCCGCTCCGGTCGAGATCACGGCGCTCCGGAAGCTCATCGGCTGTCCCTTCAGATACGCCTGGCCGGCATCGAAGAAGAGAAGGGCCCGGACCGGCCCGAACACGTCGAAGTAGTATTCGGCGTTGAAAAGGCCGAACTTGTCGCCGCCCACCAGGGCCAGGCTCGAGGGCTCCCGGGGACCCACCGCGCGGATGTTGTAGCCGCGGATCTGCTGCTCGCCGCCCATGTAGAAGCGCAGGTAGAAGGGCAGGCTCGACCGGCCGGTCACCGGGTCGATGACCGCGGTGGAGGCGTAGGGCATGATCATGCCGAACTGGGCCCGGATTCCGAGGGCGGTCTTCCGGGTATGCGGGATGTACCAGATGCCCTCGATGTCGGGCCGCAGATAGTTGAGGGTCCCGCCCAGGGGGCCGCCGGTGATCTGTCCCGAGATGGTGAGCTTCTTTCCGCTGCGGGGAGTAAAGGGGCTGTCCACGGTGTTGTAAACGAGCGACGGGGACAGCCGGCTCTCCCGGCGCTTTCCGTAGTCCTCGATCAGGAAGGAATCCGAGATGGTGGGGGTCTGGAAATTCAACGGGTCGTTCACATCCAGCTCGGCCGGGGAGATGTTCACCACCTCGTAGGCGTAGTTCAGGAACAGCCGGGAGAACCGGCTCACGGGCAGGCCGGTGGTGAAGGACATGCCCGTGCGGTCGTCCTGATAGCCGAACACGTTGGCCGAGGCGTAGGTCTGGTAGATGATCTTGCGCTTGTACAGGTCGATGCCCGCGGTGATCGGACGGTCGAACAGGTACGGCTCGCTGACCGCGAACTGGTAGTTCTTGGTCCGCTTTCCGGTCTGGGCGGAAACCTGGAAGGTTTCGCCCTGACCGAGGAAGTTGGAGGTCTGGAAGGACGCGTTCAGGAAACGCCCCTCCAGCCCGGAGACGCCGCCGCCGAAGGTGAACTGGTTGCGGTTCTGCTCCTCGACCCGCAGGGTCACGTCGATCTTGTCTTCGGCGAGTTCGGAGGGCGCGAGTTCCGGAGCCTTCTCGATGGGCTTGAAGTAGCCGAGCTGGTTGATGCGGCGGATCGAGAGCTTGAGCAGCTCGGTGTTGAACACGTCGCCCTCGGTCAGGTAGACCTCGCGGCGGATCACCTTGTCCCGGGTCGAATCGTTCCCGGCGAACTTGATCTTCCCCACGAAGTACTGCTTGTCCTCCTGGATCTCGAGGGTGAGGTCCACCACCTTCTTCTCCCGGTCCGGCGCGCGCTTGGTGAAGCCGGTGTACTGGAAGTAGCCCTGGGCGCCGTAGGCGTCGCGGAGCTTTTCGAAGCCCTTCTTCAGCTTCTTCTCGGAGTAGATCTCGCCGTCCCCGAGCTTGAAGATGGGGAGCACGGCCTCCGGCTTGAACAGCTTCATCCCCTCGAAGTTCACCTTGCCCACGTGGTAGACGTCGCCCTCGCTGACCGGAATGTCGATGAGCATCCACTTCACCGGGGTCTTCTTGAACAGACCGGACTTGCCGTCCACGTACGAGATCCTGGGCTCGCCGATGCTGGCGGTGACGTAGCCCGCGTTCAGGTAGTGCTCGCGGAGCATCTCCTGATCCTCGCCCCACTTCTCATCGTTGAAGGTCGACTTGCCCGACATCCACGAGAGATTCCAGAAGCCGGACTGCTTGAGCTTCTTCATCTCCCCGCGCAGCCGTCCGTCGGAGAAGACGTTGTTGTTCTCGAAGGTGATGGCCTTGATCTTCGTCCGCGGCCCGTCATCGATAGTGAAGGTCACCTGCTCGCCGCTGCCGCCGATGGTCTTCGCCTCGTGCTTGACCGTGCCGAAGAGGCGGCCCTTCTCCTTGAGCATCTCGCGGATCACGTCCTCCGCGCGCCGGGCCTTGCTCGGATCGTAGAAGGTGTCGAGCTTGAGCGTCGCTTCCTTCTCCTTGAGCTTGTCCTCGATCGAGGTCTTGGTGAGCGCCTTGCTGCCGCGGAAATCGACGATCTGCACCCGCTTGCGCTCGGCCACTGTGAACACCAGCACCTTGTTGCCGGAGGGCGTGTCGTTCTCCTCCACGCTCATGTTCTCGAGGAATCCCGCGTCCCACAGCCGGCGGAAGTCGGCCTTGATGACTTCTTCGTCGTAGACGCTGCCGGCCTTGGTGGAGACGTAGTAGAGAAGCGTCTCCTTGGGGAGGTACTGGTTTCCGCGGACATCCACCCGCTCCACGATGACCTGGCGCTCCGGGGACGGCGCCGGGGGAGCGTCCTGGGCGAAAGCCCGCGCGGACGATCCCAGGGACAGGGCCAGCGGAACGCCGAGGGCGAGTGCTAGACGGATGAATTTCATGCGGACAGTCGGCCTCGGTTTTCGTTTTGCCAGTACCAGAGAGCGCCCTCGTGGACGCCCACCTCGATGGGGGCGTCGGGGGTCAGGACACCGCGCAGGAATGCTTCAGAGAGCGAGTCCTCGATGTGTCGTTCGATGGCGCGCCGCAGGGGGCGTGCGCCGTAGGAGCGGTCCTTGAGCGTCTTTCGCAGCAGCCATTCGATTCCATCATCGCGTATGGAGATGGAAAGTCCCTTGGAGCGGAGATTCTCGGAGAGGTGCCCGACCAGGTTTCGGGTAATCCGGCCCAGGTCGGCGTCGGAAAGCGCATCGAAGAGAATGATCTCATCAATCCGGTTGATGAACTCGGGGTTGAAGGTGTGTTTTACCTCGCTCATCACCGCGTCGGTGGTGGCGAGGTCGGTCTGGGTGGCGTCCTGGGCGAAGCCCATGCGCCCTCGCTTCTCGATGGCGCGGGCCCCGAGGTTCGAGGTCATGATCACGATGGCGTTCTTGAAGTCGACCAGGTTGCCGAAGGAGTCGGTGAGCCGTCCATCCTCGAAGACCTGGAGGAGGACGTTGAAGATGTCGGGATGGGCCTTCTCGATCTCGTCGAGGAGGATCACGCAGTACGGATTCCGCCGGACCCGCTCGGTGAGCTGCCCGCCGTCCTCGTAGCCCACGTAGCCCGGGGGCGAGCCGATGAGCCGGGAGACCGCGTGCTTCTCCATGTACTCGGACATGTCCACGCGGATGAGGTGGCGCTCCGAGCCGAAGAGAAGCTCGGCGAGGCCGCGCGCCACCTCGGTCTTCCCCACCCCGGTCGGGCCGAGGAACAGGAACGAGCCCACCGGCCGCTTGGAATCGCGCAGTCCCGCGCGGGTCCGGCGGATGGCCCGGGCGAGGGCGGAGATCGCGCGGTCCTGAGACACCACGCGCTTGTGGATCTCGTCCTCGATTCGCAGGAGCCGGTTCGACTCGTCCTCGCGGATCGACATCACGGGGATTCCGGTCGCCCGCGCCACCACCGCGTCGATATCGTCGCGGAACACGAAGAGCGGCTCGGCCTCCCCGGGAAGCAGGGACAGGGTCAGGGGCGGGGCATCAACCCCGGGAACCGCGTCCTCGGAACGCTTCAGGAAGCGGAGCTTCACCCGGCTCCCCGCCTCGTCGAGCACGTCGATGGCCTTGTCCGGCAGGCAGCGGTCTGGCATGTAGCGGGAAGAGAGGGCGACCGCGGCCTCGAGGGACTCGTCCTTGTACAGGACCCCGTGGAATCGCTCGTAGCGCGACTTGAGCCCGCGCAGGATTTCCACCGACTCTTCCTCGGTAGGGGGCTTGAGGGTCACCATCTGGAATCGCCGCGAGAGAGCGCGGTCCTTCTCGATGTGCTTCCGGAACTCCACGGGCGTGGTGGCGCCGATGCACTGGAGCTCGCCCCGCGACAGAGCCGGCTTGAGAATGTTCGCGGCGTCGAGGCTCCCCTCCGCGGACCCGGCGCCCACCAGGGTGTGCAGCTCGTCCATGAACAGGATGACGTTCGGAGTGTCGGCCAGCTCCTTGAGCAGGTTCTTCAGCCGCTCTTCGAACTCGCCGCGGTACTTGGTGCCGGCCACGAGCAGGGCGAGATCGAGCGCGAGCACGCGCTTCTCGAGCAGGGGCTTCGGGGCTTCGCCCTGGACGATCAGGGAGGCCAGAGCCTCGACGAGCGCCGTCTTCCCCACTCCCGGCTCGCCGATCAGGACCGGGTTGTTGCGCTGCCTCCGGCCCAGGATCTCGATCACCCGCTCGATCTCGTCGCGGCGTCCGATCACGGGGTCGAGTTTCCCGCGCGCGGCGAGGTCGGTGAGATCGCGGCAGTACTCGGCGAGAAGCGGGGTTTCCTTGGCCCGGGCCTGCGGCTGAGTCTTCTCCGCGAGCAGGCGCACGATCTCCTCGCGCAGGAAAGGCAGGGTGAGGCCGTTCTCGCGCAGGACCTCGGCTGCGGTCGCGGTGTCCTCCCGCAGGAGACCGAGGAGAAGGTGCTCGGTGCCCGTGTACGAATGGCCGAGTTGCTCGGCCTCGTCCTGAGCCAGAGCCAGGACCCGCTTCACCTCGGGCGAGAGCGGCATCTCCACCGTGGTCGAGACCTGGTCGCCATAACGGCAGCGGCCCTCGACCTGACGCCTGACCTCCTCCATCTTCAGGTTGCCCCGGTTGAGGAGCCGCTGGGTGAGCCCCTTCCCCTCACGGATGAGACCGAGGAGGAGGTGTTCGGTTTGAATGGAATGGGCGCCCAGCTGGGAAGCCTCGTAGCGGGCGAAGAAGATCACCCTGCGGGCGCGCTCTGTATATCGTTCAAACACGGTGACTTGAGTGGGTGGCCAAAAGAGGAATTGTACGCGATTGGGCTGGATCCTCTTCACTTCCCTGGCCTTTGGACGAGCGGTCGGCCACGAGAGACGGAGAGGGAATGCTTAAGTCGCGAGCGAGGTTTCTTCTAGAGGCCGTCCAGTTCGAAAATCTTGGTCTTGGAGGTGTGGCCGGAGGCTAGGCGGACCGCCGACCTGGGAATATTGTGAAGCTCGGCGAGCACTTCGACCACCTTCGCGTTCGCCTTCCCATCCACCGGAGGCGTGTTCACCCACACATGCAGGTCGTCGCCGCGCCGCTCTGTCTTCGAGACGCGGGCGCCGGCGTGAACTCGAACCCGGATCTTCATCGAGGCATCCGATCGTTGGAGGCCACGGACGGCCGTCCCCGGGTCAGAACAGCGATGCCGCGGCGGCCCTGGCGAGCGCCATCAGGGGCGCGGGAGCGACACCGAGTCCGAAGGTGAGCGCCGCCGCGAGGGCCACGATCTTCGGCGACACCCCGGGGTCGGTCTCGAACTCCACGCCTTCCACCGGCTCCTCCATGTACATGAGCACCACGAGGCGGAGGTAGTAGAAGGCCGACACCACGCTCATGAGCACGCCCACCGCGGCGAGACCAGCGTAGCCCGCGGCGACCGCGGCCTTGAACAGGTGGAACTTGCCCACGAAGCCCACGGAGATGGGCACCCCGGTGAGGGAGATGAGGAGAACCGTGAGCATGGCGGCCAGCACGGGATTCCGCCTTGAAAGACCGATGACGTCGGTGGTGAGGCTCGGCTCCTTGCCGCTCCGCCTTATCGCGATGAGGACGCCGAACGCGCCGAGGTTCGTGATCGCGTAGGTGGCCACGTAGAAGAGAAGGGCTTCGAGACTCTTCGCCTGCTCCGCGGGCGTGGTGACGGCCATGCCCACGATGCCGCTGAGCATGTACCCGGCGTGGGCGATGGAGGAGAACGCGAGCAGGCGCTTGAGATCGGTCTGGGCGAGCGCGCCCAGGTTGCCGATCACCATGGTGAACCCGGCCACCAGGGCGACGCCGGGCGCCCAGGAAGCGCCGAGACCTCCGATGGCGATCGCGACCACGCGGCCGAGCGCCCCGAAGGCGGCGATCTTCACCGCCGCGGCCATGAACGCGGTCACGGGCGTGGTGGCGCCCTGGTAGACGTCGGGCGACCACATGTGGAACGGCGCCGCGCCCACCTTGAAGAGGAAGCCCACGAAGAAGAACGCGGCTCCCATCAGGGCCAGGGGGCCGCCCTCCGAGACGCTCCTCGCAATCAACGAAAGAGTGGTGCTGCCGGAGGCGCCATAGAGGAGGGCGATGCCGAAGAGCAGGAAGGCGGAGGAGAAGGCGCCGGTGATGAAGTACTTGATCCCGGCCTCCTGCCGCTGCGGGCCCGTGCGGGGCATCGCGCACAGCGCGTACAGGGCCACGGACATGATCTCCAGGGCCACGAAGAGGGAGATGGCTTCCCCCGCGGTGGCGAGGCCGAGCATGCCCACGGTCGAGAACAGCATCAGGGTGAAGAACTCGTGCGGACGGACTTCATCGTCCTCGAGGCGCGCGGCCGCGAGCCAGACCGCGAGGATCGAGATCACGAGAATGGAGATCTGCAGGAACGCGCTGTAGGCGCCGCCAAGAATGGTCCCGCCCATGGAGCCCTCGGGCGGGGCCACCAGGGTGTAGAGCAGGGCGGAGCCGAGGCCGGCGGTGGCGAGGTTCCGGCAGGCCGCGAGTCCCGCCTGCGCGAAGGCCCCGGCGAGAAGAACGACGATCCCGGTCAGCGCGACCAGAATCGCGGGCAGAACGGGCAGGAGGTCGACGTTCACTGCTGCGCCTCCTTCTCGGTGGAAGGCGCGGGCTCGCTCGGAGGCGCCGGGATGAGCCGGACTCGCTCGTTCACCGGAAGCGCCCGGCGGGCGTCCTGGATGATCTTCATGACCGGCTTCTCGATGCTGGGCGTGAACAGGGAACTGAAGACGCCCATGAACAGGGCCAGGAAGACCAGGGGCAGCAGGGTCGCCCACTCACGCGTGCTGAGGTCGGGGAGGTTCGCGTTCTTCTCGTTCGTCACTTCCCCGTACATCACGCGCTGCACCATCCACAGGATGTAGGCGGCGGACAGGATGACGCCGAGGGTGGAGAGAATCACGAGGCCGGGCGAGAAGGTGAACGAACCCACCAGGATCAGGAACTCGCCGATGAACCCGTTGAAGCCCGGCACCGCGATGGAGGAGAGACAGACGAGGAGGAAGACCGCCGCGAATTGCGGCATCACGTTCCTCAGTCCGCCGAACTCGGAGATCAGCCGGGTGTGCCGGCGTTCGTAGAGCATGCCGACCATGAGGAAGAGCGCGCCGGTGGAGATGCCGTGGTTCAGCATCTGGTAGGTGGCGCCCACCACCGACATGGGCGAGAAGGCCGCGATGCCGAGCATCACGAACCCGAGGTGGGACACCGACGAGTACGCCACGAGCTTTTTGAGATCGGGCTGGACCAGGGAGACGAGCGCGCCGTAGACCACGCCGATCGCCCCCAGGAACGCGATGGTCCAGGCCGCCTTCTGCGCGGCCACCGGGAACAGCGGAATGGCGAGGCGGAGGAAGCCGTACCCGCCCATCTTCAGCAGGACGCCGGCCAGGATGACCGAACCGGCGGTGGGCGCTTCCACGTGCGCGTCGGGCAGCCACGTGTGGAACGGGAAC
>DAORUA010000160.1:0-2989 GCA_035432945.1 Vicinamibacteria bacterium
GACGGAGGTCCGCCTCGCCATGGCCGCGGGGATCCTCCCGAAGAACGCGAGCGCCCTGACCGTCGCATTTCCCAGCAAGGCCCTGGAGGCCCGCGATCTGCCGCGGCGCTGGGCGCGCGCGCGGGTCGACGATCTGCTGCGCCGCATCGAAGAAGAGGGCGAGAGGCGCGAGTGGGTCGACGAGATCATCGAACTCTCTCGCCGGTACAAGTTCGTCACGCCTTACACCGCGTTCCTCGCCGCCCCTCGCTCCCTGCTGCGCCCGCGCCGCATCCAGCCCGGCGACCCCGTGCTTCGCGTCGAGTGCGATGAAGGCACGGTCATGGCCACGGCACTGTTCCCGTTCGGTCTGAAGCTGCCGCTGGTAAAGCGCCCCCAGTCCAACGTCTTCGAAGGACGCTTTCTCGTCCCCGACTCGCTGAAGGACGGCCGCTATTCCGTACAGATCGTGATGCGCGATCGCAGCGGCCGAATTGCGACGGAGTCGAAGACCTTCGTCATCGACGGCCAGGCCCCGAGGATTTCGCCGAAGGTGCAGAAGCTCGCGCGCGTCGGTGACGACATCATCCTCGCCGCCTCCACCGACGACGATGTCATCTTCCTTTCCGCGCGCGTCGGCAATCTCCCGCCCGTGCCGCTTCGATGGGACAAGGCTGCACGGGCCTCGACAGGGCGGCTCCACCTGCCCGCGTCGTCGGCGGGCATGCAGGAGGTCGTGTTCGAAGCCGTGGACCTCGCGAAGAACGTCGGGTTCTCCCGCGCCATGCTGGAGGTGCGCCAGTGAAGCCGTGCGCGAGGCAGTTCGCTCGCATCGGCGCGCTCAGCCTGGCCGGCGCGGTGTTTCTGGCCGCGTCGCCGAAACCCATCATTCCCTGGGAAGACCTGACCGAGGTCGACTGGCTCTACGAACTCGCCACCCGCTTCTCCCTCGTCGACGCCCATCGCGTTCACTACAAGACGCCGACCGCGGAGCTTGCGACGCTTCTCGAAGCGCGGCCCGAGCCCGACGCCCTGCGGCATCTCGCCCAGGCGCAGATGGACCTAGGCCAGCGCGACAAGGCGCTCGCCACCATCGAGAAGTGGGCGAGCGCGTGGGCTACCGCGGACGCCAAGACCGCGGGTGCGGGCTGGGATGAAGCCGCCAGGTGGGCGTGGTCGTACGGCGCTCACGCCCAGGCCTTCGGCTTCGCGGACCGAGCCATCCCCCTGCTCGAGGGCGAAGGGCAACGCGAGGTCGCGAACCTGCGCGTGGAGTGGGCGGAGCAGCAGCCCGCGCTTCGCGACAAGCGCGAGATGCAGCGCGCGGCGCTCGAACTCAACTCCACCGACTGGGCGACCGCGTACACCTGGGTCGACAGCGACATCTCCTCGGACCATCTGCTCGAGGCCGAGAAGGGCCTCGCGAACCTCCCGAAGAACACGCCCGAAGAACCCGCCCTCGTGCTGCGCGCCCGCCTGCGCGTGGCCC
Source organism: Vicinamibacteria bacterium (assembly GCA_035432945.1). Lineage (GTDB taxonomy): Bacteria > Acidobacteriota > Vicinamibacteria > Fen-336 > JAGNNV01 > JAGNNV01. The sequence goes on from DAORUA010000160.1 coordinate 1,469, forward strand.
AGGTGCGAGCAGCCGAGGTCCTGCCCGCCCTCGATGCAGCCCTCGCCTCGAACCCTCGACGCGGCCGGCTCTTCGCTTCGGTCTATGTGAGGGCCATCGACCAGGGCGCCAAGTCGCACCCGGATGAGTGGCGGCAGTCCCTCGATTCCCGGTTCGAAGCCGCGACGCTCGCTCGCCTGTTCACGTACTTCAAGGGTCAGGAGCGGGGTGACGCGTGCCTGGCCCTGCTCCAGCAGATCGATCGCCGGTACCAGAAGAGCCTCGACCGGGTCGGCTGGTCGATTCTCTCCTCTCTCTACTCCGAGATCGACGCGGTTCCCGAAGCCTTCCGCGCACGGCTTGCCGCGGCCACGTTCGCGGATGTGAAGGCGGCCGAGAACGACCTCGTCGAGCTCACCCGCCTCTCCCTTCGCGCCGGCGGCCGTCCGCTCGCCTGGGGCAATTACGCGGACGCCGACTACGCGTGGGTCGCGCGCATGGACCCAACCCCCGGGTTCTGGACGGGCGGCCTGTCTCTGCTCCTCACCGGCCAGGACTGGAGCGAGGCGGCGGCGCGGCTCGAGGCCGAGTCCATCCCCGAGCGCACTTTCGGCGCGGCCCGCGCCCTTCTCGCGGAGCTTGCGAAGCGAAACCCCGGCCACCCCGACATTCCGGGCCTCAAGGTCGACATCATGCAGCGGCACGTGGACCGCGGCGAAGGCAGGGAAGCGCTGGCCCTCCTGAAGGAGATCGAGGCCGCGGGTCCCGCCAGCGTCAAGCAGCGCGCGCAGCGCCTCGGAATCCTGGCCCTGCGGCAAACCAGGGGCACCCTCGGCGAGGAGACGCGGCTCTACAAGGCCCAGCTCCGGTTCCTCGCCGAGGATGGCTCCGCTCCGGTAGTCGCGGATCAGTACAGCCAGCCGATCCGGCGATTCCAGACTGGAGACTTCGGCGAGATCGGCGAGACCGGAAACGACACGGTCGAGTCCAGGCAGCAGCGATACAAGCCGCTCCTCGACGAGGCCATCAGCCGCCTGGAGGAACGCGACAAGACGCATCGCAGTTCGATCGCCCTGATCCTGGGCGAGATGGATCGCCTGCCCGGCGCGGAAGGCTTGTGGCTCCAGCTCGCCTCGCGCCTCAACGCCTGGAACCTCGACGACGAACTCGCGCCTCGTTATGAAGCCGCGCTTTCGAGGTTCGACGATCCTTCCTGGTGGAACCGGCTGGCCCGCCTCCTCACCCGGCAGAAGCGTCAAGTCGAGCTTCGCTCCCTCGCCGAGAAGATCGCAGCCACCTTCCGCGGCGCTTCCATGTTCGCGCGTTCGTCAGACCGCAACGTGCGCCTGGAGATTCCCGAGCAGCCGAAGGTCGGCGTCCGCACGCGTCTCGTGCCCTGGGGCGACTGGGTCGTGCTCAAGGCCCTCGAACGCTTCCCACATTCTCCGGTGGTGCTGCACGCTGCCGAAGGGCGCCTCATCAGCGCCTCGGCGTGGGCGCGGACGAGCGCCCGGACGACCGATCCGAAGCAGCCCGCGGTGG
>DAORUA010000160.1:3089-8369 GCA_035432945.1 Vicinamibacteria bacterium
TCGGCGTGGGCGCGGACGAGCGCCCGGACGACCGATCCGAAGCAGCCCGCGGTGGTTGAAGACTCTCTGCTCGCCGAACGGCGGTGGGCGATCTTCGCGGCCGACGCGGGAGTCCGCGAACAGTACTTCGCGTCGCTCATGAAGACGGGCGCGCTCGAGGCGAAGCTTCAGGCTCTCGATCGCGCGGCATCGCGCACCCCGGTCGACGACCTCGTCCTGGTCGAGGGCTACGCGCGCCTGTCCCTCTTCGAGAAGGCGGCGGACGCGGCCTCGCGCCTCTCCGCCCTCTATCCCGGCGACGAGAGCGTGGCGCGCCAGGCCCTGCAGATCCATCGATCGCTCGCCGGCCTCGATCTCTCCCACGAAGCGCCCGCGAAAGCCGTGGTCGATCGCGCGGTTCCCGCCCTCGTCGATCCGAATCCCTTCATTACCGAACTCGGCGAGTTGTACGAGGAGACCGGCCGCCCCGAGACCGCGCTCAATGTCTGGAAGGGGCTTCTCGCTCGCGATCCGCGGCAGGAGGAGCGCATCAAGGAAGCGGCGACGCTCCTCTGGGACTACGGCCACGTCAGGGAAGCCCTCGACACCATCGAGACGGGGCGGAAGGAACTCAACCGGCCGCGCATGCTCGCCTTCGAAGCGGGCGTCCTGCGCGAGGGTGTGAAGGACGTGGACGGCGCCATCCGCGAATACCTGGACGCGGTGCGGCCCGATGCCGACACCGATGCCTGCTATTGCTCCGGCTTCGAGAACGACCAGCGCTCGCTGCGCCGGCTCGCCCAGTGGATGGGCCGCGACCGCGTCCTGACCCGCGTGCTCGGAACCATCGAGGCGCTCAAGCCTGGGAGTGAGGCGGACGAGAAGACACTGCTCGCGCTGTGGCCCCTGGGTTCGATCTACGCGCCCACCCCGGGCCTCGACTGGGACGCGGACGACTGGATCGACGGCATGGATCAGCCGAACGATCCGGTTGGCCGCGAAGAGCGCGAGGCGAAGCGCCTCGCCGCTCGCGGAAGCGAGGGCAGAGGCATCGCGAGAGTGGCGCTCGCCCTCGTCGACCGCGCGGCCCTCATGACGCCCGCGGCCACGAACGGAAAGTTCCTGAGCGCGCTCGAGAGCGCCGCCGCGGCCTATCGCGCGGGTGCGTTCGCCGATGCCCAGGCGCGGGACCGCTTCTTCACCGGCATCGTGGCCCGACAGGCCGAGTTGGCGCCCACGGTCGAGGAGCGACTGCGTCTCGAGATCGACCTCGGCCGACGGCTTGCCAGCAGTGGCCGCGTCGCCGAGGCCAACGCGTTGTGGAACACGCTGGGCGCGCGCATCGAAACCCTTCCCGACAGCGCTTCGAAAATCAAGGCCCTGGTGTCGCGGGCCGAGTTCATCGAGCGGAACGGAGGCTTCGAGCCGGCGCGAGCATCGTGGGACGGCCTGATCGCGAAGTATCCATGGAGCCTCGGGGTGATCGAGGATCGTGCCGCGTTCCTTCGCCGCAACGGTCGCGCCGACGAGGCAAGGCAGGCGATCGAAGAGGCCACGAACCGCGCGGCCGAGGGTCACCTCGTACCTCTGCTCACGCGCCTGGTCTCGGAATCGCTCGGCGAGAAAGATCTCCCGCGCGCGTCACAGGCGCTCGACCGCCTCCTCCGGACCACGACCCTCACCGACGACCAGCGCCTGGGTGCTATTTCCCTGCAGGCCCGTCTGCGCTTGCAGCAGGACCAGGGCTTCGGAGCGGTGGCCTTCGCGACCGCGGAGGCGCCGAAGTTCAAGCCGGAACTCCGGGCCCAGGTGTTCGCCGAAGTGGCCCGCGCCGCCTTCGTCGAGAAGGCGTACGCGACCTCCGTGTCGGCCTGGATCGAAGCCCTCAATCGCAGCACCCAGCGCGACTGGTTGAAGGAAGCCGCGCGGGCTGCGCGAAAGACCGGCAGGCCGGAAGGGCTCGTTTCGTTCTTCGAGAAGCAGCAGGAGCGATCGCCCAGGGATGTGCGGTGGGCGGTGGCCGCGCGGGAACTGCGGGTGGCCACGGACAACCTTTCGGGCGGCATCGAAATGGCGCGCACCGCCGCGCAGGTCCGGCCCGAGCGCCAGGTCCTGTGGGACGAGGCGGTCGACCTGATGGAACGCGACTACCGCTTCCTCGAAGCCGCGGATTTCCTCGAGGGCTGGAACATCCAGCGGCCCGACGATCCCGCCGTCGCGGCCAAGCGGAGCGAGTTGTATCTCCGCGCCGGCGATCTCAAGAAGGCGGTGGCGGCCGAGCGCGCCGCCATCGACGCGTTCGAGCAGACCGGCCCCTCCGAGGAGGATCTCTCGAGCCGGATTGCCGACGCCGCGCGGAGGCTCTGGCGTCAGGGCCAGCCGCAACTGGCCTGGCGATTCCTGGCGCCCCGGGGAACGCCGGAAGAGATCGAGGCCTCGGGGTTATCGATCGAAGAGGAGTTCCAGCTCGCCCTCCTGAACAACGCCTACCTGCCGCTGCTCGAGTTCGACGTGGATGACGCAGAGCGCCTGGCTTCGGCCGCGGGAGTGCTCGGTCAGTTCGCCCGCATCGAGGACCGCGAGCAGGTGCTCGCGTGGCTCCTCGGAAAGGTCTTCCCATCCGCCCGCGCCGACGATGCCTTCCTCAACAAGTGGTGGCCGTTCATCGAGAGCGCTCGCCTGGAGGCCCCGCTTCGCTTCAAGCTCGCGCAGCGCTTCGCCGCTCAAGTCGCCGGCCCCTGGTCGCGCGACACGCCCGCCGATCTCCTGGACGGCGCTGCAGAATCGGTGGTGGCGAGCGTTCCCACTGCGAAGGAAGGCGAGGCCCGGCTCAGGGTCCGAACGCCTGATTTCGACGCGCTGTGGGCCGCGCATCTCGTCCGCTTCGACCAGGCGGACGACCTTGCGAAATTCCTGGCTCCGCGGCTCAGCGCTCTCATCGAGACGGCGCGCGGCAATTCGGTCATCACCGCCGACACCGGGCGCGAGCCCTGGACCTTGTGGCTCGACTCCGCTCCCGCGATTCAGACCTTCGCCCGCGGCCTGCGCACGCAGCCGGACCTCGCCGCGAGCCTCTCGTCGGTGTTCGAGAACCGAAGGCTGTGGGATCGCTTCTGGGCGATCGGGGCGCGGGGCTGGGAGGCCTCGCACCTGCTTCCCGAACTGCGCCCGACCGCGCGGGTGACCTGGCTCTCCTTCTGGGAGCGGCCGGTGGTGAACGCCGCGAACCTCGAGGATCCCGTTCTCCTGGGCCGCCGCAACACCATCAATGAGACTTCACTCTCCCTCGGAGAGTTCCTGACCGATACCGAGCCCAAGGCCTCGCCCGCGCGGACTGCATTCGCCGAGCGCCTGCTCGGCCCCGCCATCCTGAGCGAGATCCTCGGCGACGATCCCAAGTTCACCTGGCCCATGTTCAAGCCGAGGACGAATGTCCAGGGCGACATCATCGAGACCGGCGACGACCGGGTCGCGGGCCGCGGCATCGACACCTTGCGTTTCCCGGGTGCCTTGTGGGGCGAGCGGCCGGGCCTCGCCTGGTTCGCTCTCCAGGCCTACACGCGCTATCGCGCCCAGGATTCCTCCGCCATCGACGTGGCCGCGGAGTGGCCGGAGTCGGGCGGCGAGACCGACCGCGCGCTCCTCACCGCGCGCCTCGCCCTCGCCCTCAAGGGGCCGGCCGAGGCTCTCGCTCGGGTCGAGCGCATGGGCCTGCGCACGAACGATGCCGACCTCTTCCGATTCCGCCTGCGCCTCCTCGTCGAGGCCGGCCGGAAACCGGAGGCGATCGAAGCGCTCAAGCGGCGGATCAACGCCGACCAGAAGAAACTGTCCGAGGACGGGCTGCGCGCGTACGCCGCCACGGCCGAGGATCTCGATCTCGGGGCCCCGCTTTCGCTCCTCGACTCCGCTGTTCCGGTCCTGCCCGCGCTGCTCGCGTCGATCTACGACACCGAAGGCTCGGAGACCGGCCGCCGGTTCAGGACCGACGACGTGGTTGGCTTCCGCGCCGCCCTTTCCGCGAGATGGAGCGAGAAGGCGGCCACCCTGAAAGCGCCGGAGCTTCGCGTGTGGCTCGCCGATCTGTGGGCGACCGAATCCGCCGGGCTTCCACTCCGCGGCCTGAGCCGACTCGGAGACTTCTGGCCGGTGGCGTCGTCGTGGGCGGAGAGCGTTCCCGTGAACGACCGCCTCAAGGCCATCGCCGCCATCGACGCGCTCCCGACCACCGCTCTCCTCGACGCCCTCCCCGAGACGGTCGGGGACGCCTGGGCCCGTCGCTTCCTCATGATCCGGGTGCGGCTCGCGCGGGGGGAGGACGATCTCGCGGTCACGCTGTTCCGTGACGCGGTCGCTTCCCTGCAGACGCCGGAGTCGCTGGTATTCCGTCCCATCGCGGTGGCCGCGGCCGACGCCGATTCCAGCGAAGCCGAAGGCGATGTCGCGAATGTCCGGACCGGGTGGGGCGAAAGCGAGGGTGAAGAGGCCGACGGGACCAACGAACGAGTCAAGATGTTCAAAGCGCTGCGCGCGCCGTTCGTCCTCGCCCGGAAGAGCGGTCTCGTTCAGTCGGAGTCCGTAGCCTGGCTCGATCAGCAGATCGAAGACTTCCCCGAGTCGCTCGACTACTGGGGCGTGAGGCTAGAGGTCGCCCCGGCCGCCGAACGGCCCGACCTCGTGGAGAGACTCTCCCGCGCCTATCGTCGCGGCGACATCGCGACGTATCGCCATGGCGAGATCGCGGCCCTGCTCGTGAAGAACGCGAAGGAACTTGCGGCCCCGTGGATTCAGCGCACGTCCCCGACCTGGGATTCGTTCCCGGTGGTCGAGCGCCACGCCTCTTGGCTCGCCGAGACGGGTGCGACGCGCGAGGCCGCTTCCTACCTCATGGAGGCTCGCGGCAAGGCGCTCTTCGAACGGGCCGAGGAGATTCGCGCCTTCGACCTGTGGCGCCGATGGATCGACGCGGGCGCTTCCGGTCCCGACGCCTGGAAGCAGGCGCTGCGGTTCTGGCGCGAGAATGCGGAAGGGATCGCCGAGCCCCTTCAGGCCCGACTGAAGGAACACTCCTTCGACATCCTCTCCGCGCGCGCGGCCCTGCGCCGGCCCACCGCGGTCTCACCCCAACTCGCCTTCCTCGCCACCCGCGCTCTTCGCGATGTCGATGACCTCGGCTTCCTCGACGTGTCGAGCGACGAAGCCTTCCTGCGTCTGCGCGCCGCCCGGTCGCTTCTCGCGAGGCCCCGCGCGGCCCGGACCATGGCGGGGTACCTTTCCGCGGATTCGGTGGCGATGGACCTC
>DAORUA010000161.1:0-3615 GCA_035432945.1 Vicinamibacteria bacterium
GGATGACACCCGCGGAGGTCTTTAGCCAAAGTGTTGCGTCGACCGATTGAGGACAGCCGGTGTTGGGCAGGCTATTGGGCGCGTCACCAGGTGTTGCTGGGGGAACGGTGAACCTGGATCAGGCGTTTCCAGTACTCGCCGGAGGGTGGGCAGTCCTCGCGGTGGGAGGCCTCCTCGCCTTCTATGTCGGCCGCAATGTCCCTTTCAAGCGCAAGTACTTTGCCTGGTTTCATGCGTCCGGAATAGTGCTCTTCATCCCCCTGGCCATGAGTGCGGGCATGGCCCCGGCCATGGTGGCCGGAATGACGCCGTTGGTCGCCCTGGTGAGCTACGTCCACATCCGATCAACGCAATTTTGCAGTGCGTGCGGGAGGACCCTCGTGCAGCAGTTGCCTATCCCAAGAGCCACAGTCTGCTCACAATGCGGCGGCGAGCTGCGATGAAAACGATCGTCCAAACAGGCGAGCTGCCCAACAAGGGCTTGCAACTGACAAAGGCCGCGAGGTGTGCCCCCTTCGCCTTCCGCTCATGGGGGCAGTCGTTGAGGGCGGCCCTCGCCGCTCAATTCAGTGTTAGCCCGACCCATGAAATGGCCCTATTTGGCCAGTGATACGCTCGACGCTCAATGACCGACCTTCATTTCAAGTGGGATCCGGCGAAGGCGGACTCCAACCTTCGAAAGCATGGCGTCTCGTTTGACGAGGCTTCAACCGTCTTCCGAAACCCGTTGGCAACAGTCCTGCCGGATCCTACGCATAGCCGGCAAGAGCAGCGTCTTTTGATCATCGGCCACTCGGGAGCCGGACGACCGCTTCTGGTAGTCTTTGCCGAGAGAGTCGACCACATCCGAATCATCAGCGCCCGAGAGCCCTCGGCACGTGAACATCGCGAATATGAAGAACACTCCTAGCCATCGTGGTCGTTCCTCCGAAGCGGAAATGCCCGCCGAGTACAAGCTCGACTGGTCGAAGGCGCGGCCAAATCCCTACGCGGCTCGGTTGAAGGACACCATCGCCGTGGTCCTGGCACCAGACGTCGCCCAAGTCTTTCCGACTGCAGAATCGGTGAACACGTTCCTGCGTAGCGTCATCGCGGCAGTTCCAAGGCCAAGTCGTCGGCCTGCGGTCCGGCTAAAGGCTCAGCCCTCTCGCAAGGCGGGCTAACAAAGAATTGGAACGGACGAGGTCCACGCAGAACGGACATTTAGGGACATCCTTTCGGTCGCAAGGTTGCGTGGCGAAGATGGCCCGCATGAGCAATGCCCGTCAGCTCCTCCGGATATTCACGGAGGGCCCCAATGACCGGGCCGTACAATCAACGTGTTCGACGGGCCTTGGTGGGGAGACGCAGACGGCGGAGGCGGACTAAGATCGAATCCAGGACCGGAAATGCAGAGCTACAACTTCGTGGTCGAACGTGACGCCGATACGGGACTCTACGTCGGGCATATCCCCGGCTGGCCTGGCGCTCATAGCCAGGGTGAGACGCTGGACGAATTGCAGGGCAACCTCCAGGAAGTAATCGCGATGCTCTTGGAGGATGGAGCGCCAAAGTTCGAATCGGAGTTCGTCGGAGTTCAGACCATCCAGGTCGCGTAGGTGGGTTCAGTACCCGTCCTGAAGCCCCGAGAGCTGGCGGCATTACTGGAGGCCTTGGGATTCTCGGAGGTTCGCCAGCGAGGGTCTCACCGCCAGTACCGCCATCCCGACGGACGCGGAACAACCGTCCCCTTCCATGCGGGCAGAGACATCTCACCTACTCTGCTTCGGAAGATCGCAAGAGACATCGGTCTCACTGCTGAGCAACTACTAGGCCGTGCGTAGCGGGCCGTCGAACAACGGCTTGCACCAGACAGGGCGCGAAGGTGTGGCCCACTTCGTTCGTCGGGGGCCAGTCGGCGAGGCGCGCCCTGCCAGGTGAAGCCGGGTGTTCGACAGAGCTTTGGTGGCAGGGGCATAATGGTCCGGAGGAAACCCAGAGTGCGAAATGAGTTCACTGCCATCGTGGAACGAGACGGCAGGTGGTTTGTCGCCTATTGCCCGGAGGTCCCCGGCGCCAATGGGCAGGGCCTGACGCGGCCCGGCGCCATCAAGAATCTGTCGGCCGCAATCGCTCTGATCCTCGAGGATCGGCGCGAAGACGCCCTGCGCGGCTTGCCCAAGGGGGCGGTTCAGGAGATGGTCACCGTCGGGTGAAGCGCGGCGATCTGCTGCGGCACCTGAGGCACCATGGCTGCTTCCTGAAACGCGAGGGTGCCTCCCACTCCCTGTGGCTCAGCCCAACCAACGGAAAAGGGCGAGGCCATTCCTCGGCACACAGAGATCTCAAACAAGCTGGCCCGGAAGATCCGCCGCTGTCTCGGCGTTCCGGAAATTGGGAAATAGGAGCGGCCTGTCGAACAACGGGATGCAACCAGTGTTCTCTGGACCCAGAGGCTTGGAGGCTGCGACGACGATGAAGACCGACGCTCCTCGCCCACAGCCAGCCAGAAGAACCGCACTCCTGGTTCTGCGGAGGGGCCGGCGAGTCTGGCGTGTGGCGGTCGGGTCGGCATTGGTGGATGCCCACGCTGGCGCCGATTGGTCGCTTTTCATGCCAGAGGACGAAATCCCGGCCCTGGTAGACCTCTTCTGTGACACCCCCGTACAAGCGCGCAGGGACTTCCTGGAACTCTGTGAGCTGGGGGACTTCGATCCCGACCCGGAGGATCTCGAGCAGGAATGGTTCCCCCCGTCCGCCGGACTGGCCACAATGAACTGGCTCCTGCTTGAGGCGGCTCGGCCCCGGTCGAAGGCCCGTACACTGTTGGGCCCGGCGGCGCGCGACGAAATCCAATTGATCCAGTTCGTTTTGAGCGAGGCGGCACGACGCGGTCTGAAATTTCATCTCGTGAACGTGCGAGGGCGGGAGAGCCGGGGATTTGCGGGCACGGAGATCATCGTTAGGCCAGAGAACAAGGAACTGGAACGGACGCGGTCCACGCATTTCGTCACAGGCCCTCGCCGCTCAATTCAATGGTCGACCGAGGCACGGTGGAAGCGATCCTGGGGTCGGGTCGCGGGAGTCGTGGTCGCGGCGCTTTCGCTTCTCCTCCCCGCGTTCGCGGAAGAGAGGACGGCCTTTGACCTCGCCCTGGTCGAGGCGCAGCGCAACTCCGAGCGCCCCGGCGGCCACGCGTTCGAGGCTGCGGTCGGGAAGCAGTTCGGGGTCGCCTATGGTCCGCGGGCGTCCGCCTGCGCGAAGAGGATCAACAAGCCGGATCTGCGGGACGTTCGCCTTCTGGTCAGGTTGTCCCTGAACGGTCGCGTCGAGGAGGTTCTTGTTCGTCCCGAGACGAACCTGGCCTTGTGCCTTCGAGACGAGTTGAAGGGGGGCAGCCTCCCCGTCCCCGAGGCGCAGGGTTACTGGGTTCACATCGGCATGAAGCTCAAGCGATGAGGGGGACGCCCTGAGCCTGCTCCAGATCAAGATCGTCCACACCTTCGCGTTCTTCGTGCTCAGCGGTTGCGTGGTCCTTGTCTTCTATTCGGGCGCGGCGGACCGGATCACTCCCTGGACGTGGGGCGGCATCGGCATGATCCTGGCGGAAGGCGTCGCGCTCGCCTCGTGCGGCGG
>DAORUA010000161.1:3715-8363 GCA_035432945.1 Vicinamibacteria bacterium
CGGCTCACGTCCGCTTCGGTCCAGTTCTCGCGCAGGACCTTGTCCACGTAGACGCGGCTCGCCGGATCGGGTTCGCGGAGGAGGACCGCCCGGTAGGCGCGGGCCACGAGCTCCTCGGCCTTCTTCTCGGGCGTCGCGAGGGTGCGCTCGCGATACTCGGGGCTCGCGAGGAGCGCCTCCCGCACATTCTGCTCCGACCAGCGGTCGTTCGTGATGTGATTGCGGAACAGAGTCAGGCCCTCCGGATCGACGTCGCGCTGGAGGACTTCCTGGTAGAGGCGCCGCACCGTCGCATCGGCGTTCGCGCGGGCACGCCCGTTCCTTCGGTTGTAGGAATCGCCTGGTGAGCCGTCGCGATCCTCCTGCCACGCCGTGGTCTCAATCGTGCCGAGACCGGAGGCGCGGGGCTGGTCACTGTCCTGAACGCCATATCCGTTCCCGGCGCCGGTCCGGTTGCGGCCGTAGCTCCGGCCGACCCGGATCGAAGAGAGGCGGTCGTTCCATCCTTCGCCCTTGAGGTTCACGACGTCGCCCCCGAGACGGCTCCAGCGGCCGGCGTAGCGCGAGTTCTGGAAGATCGTGACGTCGGCGGCGCCGAATCTCCGAATGGACGCGATCTGGCCGGTCATCCCGCGTGACATCAACTCGATGTTCTCGCCGGAATTCGCGCAGAAGTACTGGCCGCGGAAGTTAGGCTGGCGGTAGAAGCAGGCGCCCGACTCCGGGGTTGCCGGCTGTCCCCAACGCGGCTGCGGGTTGGTGACCACCACGGCGCTCGCCATCGTCGAGGCTCCGAGGATCCAGGCGAGGGTCACGAGGCCCTTCGTGAGGTTTCTTGGCTGATTCATGGTCTGTGCTTGAGCAAGACCCGTGCCCGGCCGGATGGGCCCGCTTCGGCTCCTTCCCGGGATGATTGCAGGAGGACATTTGTAGAGATTGCGACGCGGCCGCCCGGGGTGACGGGTCAGGGGGCGGTTTCTTCGAGCCACTGCGAAAGGCGCGCGAGGAGGGCGGCCTCGGTTTGCTTCGACGTGGCCGTGGCGCCCCGTGGGGTCTTGAAGGAGTGGTCGGCGTCCTCGAACAACGCGAGTTGCGCGTTCGGACCGAGCCGCTCCACCGTGGCCTTCAGGAGGTCGAGCCTCGCGAACTCGTCGCGGGTCCCCTGGAGGAAGAGCATGGGGGCGCGGATCGATCCGAGGTGGGCGTCGCGGAGTTTGCTCTCCTGTCCCGGGGGATGAAGCGGGTAGGCGAGAAACGCGAGGCCGTCGCAGACCAGACCCTTCGCCGCCGCCCGCGAAGCCATCCGCCCTCCCATCGACCGGCCGCCGAGCACGACCCTGGTGACGCCGAGAGTCGCGCGCGCCCAGGCTGCCACCGCGCTCACCGTCTGCTCGCACACGTCCGCCGGGTCGGGGAACTTCCTCCTCGCTTCCTGGTACGGGAAGTTGAAGAGGATGGTGGTGTACCGCGCCGGATCGAGGAAGGCGGCGACGGCGAGGAGCTGCGGGGTCTGGCGCGTGCCCCCGGCGCCCGGGCCGAGGATGACCGCGCACTTCCCTTCGCCGTGGATGCTGACGCTGATCGGCCGGCCCGCGACGTCGAGGCTCACGACCCGCCCCGCGTCCGCGGCGCTCGCGCTCTTCGCGGCCTTCGTGGTCCCCGGCTTCACAGGACGATTCGCTCCGCACCGACTCGCCGGGTCACGCGTTCACGATCCAGCCACTCGAGCAGCGGGATCACGTACTTCCGCGAGAGGCCGGTGAGCTCCTTGACCTCGGCCACGTCGAGCTTCGCACCCGACTTGAACCGCTCGCGCGCATCGGCGCGGAACTTCTCCAGGGCTCCGCGGGCCATGAGGAGGCCCGGACCGATGCGCTCCGCCGCCTTCTCCTGAACCAGGACCCGCACCGCGTTCTCGCAGGCCTTCTGATCCTGTCGAAGCTGCACGTGAAGGTTCGGCAGCGACACTCCCTCGAGGCCAGCGGCGAGGAGGGCCCCCTCGATGGCCGCGCGGGCGGCGTCCTCGGGCCCGCTCAACTGGACGCGATGAGCCTTGAGGGCGACGAGATCCGCGGTCTCCGTCACCTTCCCCGCACTCACGAGCCGGGCGAGGGCGGTCTCGAACACATCGGGATGAGCCTTGCCGAACACACGGCGGCGCAGCTCCTCCTTCGACAGGCCCTTGGCCAGGGGATCCTTCACGTGGTGCTGGGTCACGCGGTCGAGCGCGAGCTGTTCCAGGCCCTCCAGGACCGCGGCGTCCACGAAATGGTCCGGGGCGCCCCGCAGCGGGATCGCGGATCGCACTTCGGCCATCAGCCCCTTCGTCGCCTCCGCGGGGAGGGTCATGCGGGCCGCGAGCGCATCGAGGCTCAGACCCGCCGCCGCCGACTCGCGGAGGAACCGCGCGATGGCGACGGCCTCGCTCTCGTTCTCGCAGGCCTGCAGGGCGGCGATCTCCGCGCGACGCCTTGGACGCGGCAGGGGGTCGATGACGCGCCCGCCCCCGATGGTCGCGACCGGCGAGTAGCTCCGGAGCACCACGCGATCGCCGCGGCCGAGGACCACCGGCGACTCGAACCGGATCTCCGCCACCGTGGCTCCGCCCTTCGCGAGCTCGTTCGCGGCGAACTTCACCCGCCCGAGGACCTCGGCGCTCGCCGCGTGGATCCTCACCCGCGCGTCGTACTTGAGCGCGCAGCCGTCGAGGAGCTGGATGGCCACGTCGGCGAGGCGCGTGCTGCGCAGGGTGCCTTCGCGCACGAGCACATCGCCGCGCGCGAGGTCCTCCACCAGCACGCCCGCGAGATTCATGGCCGTGCGCTGACCCGACACCGCGAGGCCTGTGGTCTCGCCGTGCACCTGAAGGCCGCGCACGCGGGCCTTCTTCTCCGAAGGGAGAACCACCAGCTCCTCACCGACGCTCACCCGGCCCGAGGTGAGCGTCCCCGTGATCACGGTGCCGAAGCCCTTGAGGGTGAAGACCCGGTCGATGGGCAGCCGCAGCAGCCCGGTCTGCTCGCGGGCCCGGGTCGCCTTCGCGAGGTCGAGGAGGGAGGCCCGGAGCGCGTCGAGGCCCTCGCCGGTGCGGGTCGAGGTGCGCACGATGGGCGCGGCCTCGAGGAAGGAACCGCGAACCAGGTCCCGAGCGTCCTGTTCAGCGAGATCGACCATGGGCGCCTCCGCCGCGTCGGTCTTGGTGAGGACGATGAGGCCCCGCTCGATGCCGAGGAGGCGGCAGATGTGGAAGTGCTCGCGGGTCTGCGGCATCACGCCCTCGGTGGCCGCGATGACGAGGAGCACGGTGTCGATCCCGCTCACCCCCGCGAGCATGTTGCGCACGAACTTCTCGTGGCCGGGCACGTCGATGAAGGACGCGACCACGTCGTCCGAGAGCGGCGCGTGCGCGAAGCCGAGGTCGATGGTGATGCCCCGTTCCTTCTCCTCCTTGAGCCGGTCGGGATCGGTGCCGGTGAGGGCCTTCACCAGAGAGCTCTTGCCGTGGTCGATGTGCCCGGCGGTTCCCACGATGAAGCTGCGCATGGCGAAGGAGGATAAGGCCTCGGCCGGTCCTCCCGGTCGATAAGATCGGGCCATGCCCATGCTCGGTCCCTCGACCGCACTCCTCCTCATCGACGTTCAGAACGACTTCTTCCACGAGAAGGGCGCCTACCCGCGAAACGGCGTGCGGGGGGCCGACTTCGCTCCCCTGCCGGAGCGGCTGAGGCTCGTGGCCGACGCCGTGCATCAGGCGGGCGGTCTCGTGATCTCGAGCGAGTTCACTCTCGTGCCGGGGAGGGACGGCGAGCCCTTCATCAGCGACGGCATGAGGAAGATGCGGCCGTTCCTGGGCCGGGGCGACTTCGCGCCCGGCTCCTTCGGCCAGGCTCCGGTGGCGGAGCTTGGACCCATCGACATCCGGGTCGAGAAGGTGGCGTACTCGGCGTTCTACATGAGCCGGCTCGAGTGGGTGCTGCGGCGAGCGGGCGTGACCACGCTGCTCGTGGGAGGCGTGGTCACGAACGGCGGAGTCGCCTCAACCGTGCGTGACGCGCACGCGCGGGATTTCAGCGTGGTCGTGCTGTCCGACGGCTGCGCCGCCTGGAACAAGGAGCAGCACGACGCGGCCCTCGCGGATCTCGCGTCGGTCGCGGCCGTCCGCGCGTGCGAGGAGGCGGTTACTCCCCGCTAGGCGAGCCGCCGCCGGAGCCGCCGGAGTCTCCCCCGCCGCCGCGCGAGCCGCCGCCGCCCTCGCCCTGGCCGCCACCGCCGCTGTTCGAACCCCCGCCCTGATCGGAGCCGCCACCGCCACTACCGTTCGATCCGCCCGAGGCCTGGCCGCCGCCCGGACCGCCTCCCGGCCCCCGGCGTCCGCGACGACGGCGGCGACGACGATCGCGATCGCGACGGCTCTGCTCGCCACCGCCCGCATCGCCGCCCTCGCGCGGCGGACGATCTCCCGCGGGACGCGGTTCGCCGCTGCCGCCACCGGCGGGCGCTTCGCCTTCCGGTCGGGGCTGACCCTGCGGTCTCGGACCGCGTTCGCGTAGCTGCTGGTTTCCTTCACGCCGGCCCCCTCCGCGCTGGCCCTCGCGCGGCGGACCCTGCGTCTGCGGCGCATTCGGATCGCCCTGGGGCCGATCATCAC
>DAORUA010000162.1:0-8342 GCA_035432945.1 Vicinamibacteria bacterium
CAGCGCCGTGACGGCGCAAGGTCGCTACGCTATTCCGGCTGGCGGAGTTTGGCAAACGAGGCGAGGGAGTCCCCCCAGGTGTGCCAGGCCGTCGTTCATCGCGGCCCGAGAACAGGCTCCTCAGAACTCAGGCTTGGGTGTGGGCGCTCCCGTGGGATCTCCGGCTATGGGCGTCGACGGTGTTGCGAGACGGTTTGAGACGTCGCGACGCTCGACGACATCGACTCCTACGAGCAGCATCGATCCGAGGAAGAAGAGGGTCCAAAACATTCGCATGGCGGTTTTCCTTCAATGGTGTTTCTGAGTGGGGATGGCCCCGTCGGGGACATATACACAAAGTATACGCTTGGCTTTTGCGACTGAGCAGCATTGTGGCAGAATCAAACACTATGAACTCTCTAGGATCCATGATTGAAAGTCTGGTGGCCGACGACCCTCGCCGCTCCGCCGATCGCCTGCTCTCGAAAATGTGCGACGTTGCCGGCGCTGAGGGTGGCGCGGTTCTGGTTCCCCAGGGTGAGAACGCGAGCGTGTTCCTTTCGTATCGGTTGTCGCTCGCGGGCCTGGGGAGTCTCCCGATCCGTTTCCAGGATCATCGCGCGCGTCTCGCGAAGGGCGAGGTCGTAGCTGCTGCCGGGTTTGCCCTCGCGCCCGTGATTGGCGAGGGCGATTCGCAGTTGGGCTGGATCTATCTCGAGAATCCGCGAACCGCGGACGCCAAGGAACTTCGGCCCTTCATCCTCGGAATGGCGAAGGCAGTCGGCGCTCTCGGCGAGACTGCGAACGTTCGGGTGCCGAGCGTGAACCGGGCCGACGCCAATCGCGCCAATATCCTCAGGATCTTGGAGGAGAACGACTGGAACATTGCCCGAGTCTCTCGAGAGTTGGGGGTCACTCGAAGAACGCTGTACATGCGTCTGGCCGCCTTTGGCATCGCTCGCAAGAAGGTTCCCCGGCTCGCCAAGCCCCTGACCGCCTAAACCGGGGTAGCCGCGTAAATACTGGTGGCTTGTGCTGGGGATTCACCGCGCTCTGGTCGTCCTAGGCGCCGGATTGCTGGTGGCCCTCGTCGTGCTTCTGGTTCGGCGTGCCAAGGCAAAGCAGTGCATCCTCTTCTCGGCCTACGTCAGCGCGGCGGGACTCTTCACCACCCTGATCCTGCTCTTTCCAGAACGGTACTCCCCAGAGGCGTTCATGGTCAAGCAGGGGATTTACGACTCACTGCTCTTTGGAATGTCCTTGGAACTCGCCATACGGACCTTTGCGGCGTTCAGCGGGATCGCCGCGTTCGTGAGGCTGATTCTGGGCGCTGCCGTGGCCCTTTCCACGAGTCTGATCCTCATCGTCACGCCCGCGAGTCCCGACTACAGCAGCTTCCTTCGATTCCAGCCGGGGATAACCGCGGCGGGCATCTGGTGTCTTGCGTTCGTCGGCCTGCTGATCGTCTGGTACCAGATCCCGGTGCCGGCCTTCACGCGCGCGATCATTCTGGGCTACGTGCCCTATCTGATGGTCTTCACCGTCTACACCGATCTCATCACGCGATTGGGGTGGGGCGCCATCCAGAGCCTGAACCTCCTGAACGCCGTGGCCTACGACGCGGTGGCCGCCTACTGGGTCTACTCCGCTTGGCGGAAGGACTGACCCCCGAGTGATCCCTGTCCTTCTCGCCGCCGTGGCCGCCGGAGTCGTGGTTCTCGTCCTCGGCCGATTCGACCGGAATCGTGCGCTCCGTCGGTGGGACTTCGTCCTCTCGGGCCGCGCTGAGACTGCGACCGAAGCCCTGCGCACCCGTCTGGCCGAGGACACCGAGATCGCGACGCACACCTACGACCTCGCCCTCAAGCGAAAGGCGTCGCTCTCTTATGACGAGGCGGTGCGGCTCCTCGCCATCGCCGCCGACACCATCGAGGAAGCCGCGGAGGATCGCCAGCGCCGCCTTCGCGCCCTCTCGGTATACGCGCGCATGGCCGAGGCCATTGTTCCGGTGGCGCCGGTTCGTCCCTCGCAGTTCAAGCTGGCCGAGACCCGTTCGCTCACCCGCATCGCGCAGTGGCTCCACGAGCTTCTGAACAGCTACCAGGAGCGCTTTCGTTTCCGCCTCGCCGTGATCGGCTTCGGTATCCGCCTCGTGGTTCGCAGCATCCGGGGCAGCCGCACCCGCGCTTCGATCGAACCCTCGCACCACGAGCCCTACGAGACCTTCGGCGACTCGCTGCACGACTTCCGCGCGCTCGATGACGAGCAGGTGGAGTCCTTCCGCCAGCTCATGCGCTCGGCCGCGGCGATGGAGCGCGATTCCCTTCCCGAGGGCCTGAAGACCCTGGGGGGCGAGCGGTCCGGAGTCGATTCCGAGAAAAAATCAGAAAAATAATTTGACTAGGAACGCGTACTGTCTGTATACAGTACGCACCTCCTATGTCGCCCCTCGATTTCGGCTCCGCCACCACCACCGGGTTCCTCACCCGGCCGATCTCGGCCCCCCGCGGACCTTCCGCGGGGGCGCCGGAGTCGTGGAAGACCATGTCCCTCCGGGACCGCCGGTTCCTGTTCGAGCGCGCGCTGGACTCCTTGTGGCTGGCCTTCCAGCCGATCGTGTCCCTCGGCCATCCGGGCGAGCCGGCATTCGCGTTCGAGGCCCTGGCCCGGAACGGTGAATTGCAGGTCCGCGATCCGCGCGACCTCCTCGGGCTCGCGGTCTCGGTGGGCATGGTCGGCGACCTTGGACGCGTGGTACACCTGCGGGCCGCGGAGGCCCTGCGGCGGAATGGAGAACTCACGCTGTTCGTGAACGTCGACGTGGAGGAACTGATGGGCCCGATCGGGGACGGCGAGGACGCGCTGTCCGAGTTCGCGCACCGCGTGGTTCTCGAGGTCACCGAACGGGCTCCTATCAGCGAACTCCCGGAGATCCGGGAGCGGTCCACCGCGCTGCGGGAGCAGGGGTTCCGGTTCGCCATAGACGACCTGGGCGGCGGCTACGCGGGCCTGTCGAGCCTGGCCCTGATGGATCCCCAGTTCGTGAAGGTCGATCAGGCCCTCATCCGCGATGTGGATACCCAGCCGATCAAGCGGAAGATCGTCGGGTCGCTGGTGGGCCTCACGCGCCAGCTCGGCATCGGCTGCATCGTGGAAGGTGTCGAGACGGAGGGTGAGCGGGACGCGCTCGCCGCCCTCGACTGCGACCTGATGCAGGGCTACCTGTTCGGCCGCCCCGGCGTCATCTGAGTCCGCCGCCCCTGGGAGTGGGGCCGGGGCGGGCGTGATAAAAGCCCTCATGCGCAGCTCGGCCCAAGACAGTGATTCCGGCCTCGCCGCGCTGCGCGCGCTGTCGAAGCAGTTCAGGGACGAGGCCTCCGCCACCGCGGAGATCGCGCGCCTGACCGCGGAGCTGACCCTGCCGAAGGGCGCCATCCATGTGATGAGCGACGTCCACGGCGAGGACGTGAAGATGCGCCACATCATCAACAACGCCTCGGGCACGCTCCGGCCCCTGGTAGACCGCGTGTTCGCCGAGCGCCCCCGGGCCGATCGCGAGGATCTGCTCACCCTCCTCTTCTACCCCGTCGAGACCCTCGATCAACGCCTGAAGGGCCTTTCCGCGGAGAGCCGCCGCGCCTTCGTCCTGCGCGCCCTTGACGACCTCCTCACCGTGGTCCGGACGCTCGCGAGCCGCACGAGCATCCAGCGCGTGGGGGAGGTTCTTCCCGCCGAGTACGCGGAGATCCTGCGAGAGATGCTCCATGAGTCCTTCTCGGCCCGGGGCTCCGCTTATGTCGCCGCCATAGTGGATCCGCTGCTCGCGCAGGGAGGGGAGACGAACTTCATTCGCCTCGTGGTCCGGGTGGTCCGGAATCTCGCGGTGCGCGAAGTGATCGTGGCCGGGGACTGCGTCGACCGCGGGCCCCGGGGCGACCGGGTGCTCGAATACCTGCGCCAGCTGCCTCGGGTGGCCGTCACCTGGGGCAATCACGACCTCGCCTGGCTGGGGGCGGCCCTCGGGCATGACGCGCTGATCGCCCACGTGCTTCGGATCTCCACCCGCTATCGACGGCTGTCCCAGCTCGAGGAGGGCTACGGCCTCACCATGCAGCCGCTCGAGCGGCTGGTGCGCTCGGCCTCCGCCGACGATCCAGCGACCTGCTTCATGCCGTACGGCGCCGGCCTGCGCGAGACCCTCACCATGGCGCGGATGCAGAAGGCCGCGGCGGTGATGCAGTTCAAGCTCGAGGGGCAGATGATCGCGCGGCACCCGGAGTGGAAGCTCGAACACCGGCGGCTGTTCCGGACCATCGACCCCGAGAAGGGCACGATCATGGTTGACGGGAAGGCCCATCCCCTGAAGGACCGGCATTTCCCGACCCTCGACCCCGGGGACCCGGAGGCCCTCTCGGAAGGCGAGGAGCAGTGCCTCCATCGCATGCGGGCCTCGTTCCTGAAGAGTCCGCTCCTGTGGGACCACGCCCGGTTCCTGGTGGCCCGCGGTTCCTCCTGGCTGAGCCGCGACAACCACCTCGTCTTCCACGGCTGCGTTCCCGTGGACGAAGCGGGGGCGTTCCTCTCCATGAATGTCGACGGTGCGGCGCGCGCGGGCCGCGCCCTTTTCGACGCCATCGACGACGTGGTGGCCCGGGCCCTCAACCGTAGAGATCCCGACGATCTCGATTTCCTCTGGTACCTGTGGAGCGGTCCGCTCTCGCCGATGTTCGGCAAGGACCGGATCACCACCCTCGAACGGGACCTCATCGAGGATCCCGCCCTCCAGAGGGAGACGAAGAATCCCTACTTCACCCTCATTCACGACCCGGCCTTCTGCGAGCGGGTGCTGGAGGAGTTCGGGTGCGATCCATCCGGCCTCATCGTGAACGGGCACGTCCCGGTGAAGATCGACGCGGGGGAGTCGCCGGTGAAGCGCGGCGGCAACGCGATCACCATCGACGGCGCCTTCTCCCAGGCCTACGGCGATCACGGCTACACCCTCGTGCTCGAGTCCGACCGGACCTTCCTCGCCCGTCACCACCACTTCGAATCGGTGGAGGCCGCGGTGCGCGACGGCGTCGACATCATTCCCACCCTCGCCACCATCCGCGACTTCGACCCGCCGCGGTTCGTGGGCGACACCGAGGAGGGAGAGCGCATCCGCGCCGACATCGCCCTGCTCGCTCGCCTGGTCGACGCCTACCGGCATCACCGGGTGTAGCACGGAGCGAGGTCACGTTGCGGCCGGGAGTCGTCATCTCCCTGGATTCAGGAATCTGGATACGTCTTGGCGGAGGGGCATCGCCCGCGCAGTCCGGCTATACAATCCCGCAGGAGATGGAGAAGACTCTCCCCGATGCGCAAGTCCGGCGCGCCGAACTCGAGAGCCTCTTCCTGGCCTCTCTTCCGGACATAGAGCAGGTGAGCCGGTTCATCGCGCGCCGGCAGCGCCTGAGCGCCAGCGAGGCCGAGGACTTCCTGAGCGAAGTGAATCTCGGCTTCATCCGCAGCGACTACGCCGTCCTCGCCTCTTTCGCGGGCCGCAGTTCGCTGCGCACGTATCTCACCACCGTCATCCAGAGGCTCTTTCTCGATTATCGACGGAGGCTGTGGGGAAAGTGGCGGCCGTCGGCCGAAGCCCTGCGGCGCGGGCCGCTTGCGATGCGGCTGGAGATCCTCCTGTATCGGGAAGGACTGAGCCTCGACGCCGCCTTCGAGACCCTTCGCACCAACTTCTCCTGCCCGGAAAGCCGCGAGGCGATGGCCGATCTGGCCCATGCCCTCCCGCCCCGGACCCATCGGCGCGCGATGATGGAGGGGGGCGAGGACCTGGCCGTCGTGCCCGCGGGGGATCTCGCCAGTCCCGAAGTGCAACTTCAGGGCAGGGACACCTCGACCCGCGCCCAGGGGCTCATCAACGAGGTGATGGAGGCGCTCAACCCGCAGGACCGGATTGTCTTACGCATGAGATTCGAGGACGGCATTTCCGTGGCCGACATCGCCCGGACGCTTCACCTGGACCAGAAGAGGCTCTACCGGCACATCGAAGAACTGCTCGCCGGATTCCGCAAGGCGCTCGAGGAAAGAGGCCTCGGCTGGCCGGAAGTCGCGAGCATGATCGAGCGCGGCCACTGTCATCTGTGTCTGCCTCCCGCGCGGCCGGAAACCGGCGGCTCGCGTCCGTCTCCTGAAGAGGCACAGGCGTGACGAACGAACGTCCGTTCCCCGAGAGGCGGCCCGGTTTGACGGGTTCGAGCGACGGCGGGGGACCCTGTCCCGATCCCGAAATGCTCTCCGCCTATCTCGACGGCAAACTCGATCAGACCCGGCGGGGTCAGATCGAAGACCATATTTCGCGCTGCGAGGATTGCTACTTCGTGGTCCGGGAGACGGCACTCACGTTGACCGATCTGGCGGCCGGGGCTTCGGATCGAGGCGGGCCCTCCGGTCCTTCCGCCGCGCCCGCGCCGGGCGTTCCCGGGAGGCGGCTTCGACCCGCCCTCCTGAATCGGTACCTGATTCCGTTGGCCGCGACCCTGGTGGTTGGCCTCGGCGCTTTGACCCTCTGGCGGCAGGCGACGCGCGGGGGGGCCTACTCGGAGGCAGTCCGTCCGCTGGTCGAGGCGGTTGGGGAGCGGCGGTTCTTCGAACCGAGGCTCACCGGAGGATTCAAGTTCGGAGCGAGGGTCACGGCCCGGAGGTCCCTCGGTTCCGGGCCGCCCGCCGAGGCCTGGGCGATGCTCGCGGTGGCCGCCGAGATCCGCGACCGGCCGCCGGCCACGTCTATTGCGGCCCGGGCAAGCCGGGCGGCGGCCCTGCTTCTCCTGGGCGATGTCGATCAATCCGTCGCCGAATACTCCCGCCTGCTGGGGGATGAACCAGCAAGCGCCGAGTGGTCGAGCAACCTCGCGGCCGCGCTCCTGGTGCGGGCCTCGACCGTTACCGGATCCGCGGACCGCGATCTTCCGGAGGCGCTGCGGCTCGCCGAGCAGGCCGTGCGCCTCGACCCTGCGCTGAGCGAGGCGGGATTCAATCGCAGTCTCGCCCTCAAGGCGCTGGGCCGGGCCGAAGAGGCGCGGCGCGGTTTCGATGAAATGGCCAGGCGCGGGGATGACTGGAGCGCGGCCGCTCGCGATCAGCTTCGCGATCTTCCCGGGGCCGCCGGGCCGCGCCCTTAGCCTCCCTGGAACCGATGGCCGGCGCGGGAATCGTTCGATGGGTGACCGGGGCGGCCCGCGCGGCGGTGCTGCCCGCCCTCTTCGGCGGGAGCCTGATCGCGGCTTTGGGTTGCTCACCTTCACCCGGCGCCGGCGTGGGCGCGGATCGATCCAGGCTGGTCGCCGCGGTGGGCGAGCGGCGGATGCTCCGCGGGCGGGCCACGGGCGGATTCCGTTTCGGCCCGGAACCCTCGCGGACACGAGGGCCGTCGAATCGGGGCGATACGCCCTTCGAGGTCCTGCGGGTCGCCGCCGAGATCCGGAAACAATTCGACGCCGGACCCTCCCCGACGATTGCCGGAGACCTGTCGCTCGCCTACCTGCTTACGGGGGATTGGGAGAGGGGCACGAAGCTCGCGGAGATCCGGGCCCTTGAGGATCCAGGCGCGGACGCCCTGACCGACCTGTCCGCCGCCTACCTGGAACGAGCCATCGGTGAGACGAGGCCGGACGATTTCGCCCGTGCCTACGATGCCGCCCTTCGCGCGTTGCGTATCGAGCCGGGCCAGCCGGAAGCGATGTTCGATCGGGCGATGGCCGCCGACGGCCTGGGCCTCGCGTGGTTGGCCCGGCAGGCCTGGGACGACTACCTCGCGGCGGAGACAGAAGGATCCTGGGTGAACCTGGCGCGCCAGGCCCGATCCGCCGCGGCTTTGAGGGAGGCGGAGAACGACCGTGCGGCCCGCGAGAGGCCGCTCATCTTCGAGGCCTGGGCGGCCGGCCGCACGGACTCCGTGAGGGCGATCGCCGCGCGTCGTCCGGACCTGGCTCGAGAGATCCTCAGACGCGAAGCTCTTCCCCAGGCGGCGCGTGACATTGTCGAAGGGCGGCCCGCGGGGCCGGGTTTCGCCCTCGCCCGCGAATTGAACGAGATCGCGGAGGCGACAGATCGGGACGCCATGGACCGGGAGGCGCTGATCGTGATGGAGCGGGGCGACCGGGAGCTGGCGGCCGCGCATGTCGAGTTCGCGAACGCCTCCCAGGCGCTGGATGACCGCCGGGTGGAGGCGGGGTCCCCTGGAGTCCTCCACGCGGCGGAAGTCTTCAAGCGCCAGGGGAGTCCCTATGCGGCCCAGGGCGAATTGCAGATGGCGCTCGTCGACTTCTTTCACGGGCGCCGCGACGGATTGATCGGCCGTTACGGCC
>DAORUA010000163.1:0-6834 GCA_035432945.1 Vicinamibacteria bacterium
CATCGTCAAGGTGGGTGAGCAGGGTCGCGCCAATCTGAAGCGGATAGATTCCCGCACGGGTGCGGTCACCGCTCTCACCACCGGCGACCAGGACATCATGCAGTACGGAGCGTCCGGCGATGCGAAGACGCTGGTCGCGCTCATCTCGAACACCGTCGTGCTGGGCGACCTCAACGCCATCGACGCCGCGACCGGCAAGGCCACGCGTCTCACTTCCTTCAACGAAGCGCTCTTCAACCAGCTCGATCTCACGCCCGCCGAGGACGTCTGGTACACGAGCTTCGACGGGAAGAAGATCCACACCCTGGTCCAGAAGCCGCCCCACTTCGATCCCACGAAGAAGTACCCGCTCATTCTGAACATCCACGGCGGCCCGCACGCGGCCTATGGCCACACCTTCTTCCACGAGATGCAGTGGATGGCGGCGAAGGGCTACATCGTCCTCTATCCGAATCCGCGCGGCTCGACCACCTACGGACAGGACTTCGCCAACATCATCCAGCACAACTACCCGGGCGACGACTCGAAGGACCTGCTCCTCGGGGTCGACGAGATGGTGAAGAGGGGCTGGGCGGATCCGAGCAAGCTCGCGGTCACCGGCGGCAGCGGCGGCGGCGTCCTCACCAACTGGATCGTCACCCACGACCCGCGCTTCAAGGCCGCGGCCTCGCAGCGCTCCATCGCGGACTGGGCGGGCTTCTGGTACACCGCGGACTTCGTGCTGTTCCAGCCGAGCTGGTTCAAGGCCGCGCCCTGGCAGGACCCCAAAGACTTCGCGGCCCGCTCGGCCATCACCTTCGTGGGCAACGTGAAGACGCCGCTGATGCTGATCGAGGGCGAGGACGACCTGCGCACTCCGCCTTCGGACGGCGGCGAGCAGATGTTCCGTGCCCTCAAGTTCATGAAGGTGGACACGGTGATGGTCCGTTTCCCCGGCGAGACTCACGAACTCTCACGCTCCGGCAAGCTCTCCCACCGCGTCGAGCGGCTCCGCCACATCGTGGGCTGGTTCGACAAGTACCTGATGGGAGTGGCCAAGCCGGAATACGACGTGAAGTGACGAGCGCCGAAGCCGCGCGGGAGGCGTTTAGCGCTTGAGGGCGTCCCGCTGTTCCGGGGTCAGGAGGCCCCGGTCACACGACTCGAAACCGCCGCGGCAGGCCTCGAAGTTGCGGGCGAGGCGGGCGGTGTGGACCGATTCGGTCTGATCCGGAGTGAGCAGCGCGGGGTTGCAACTCGAGTAGCCGTTCCAGCAGGCCGCGAAGTTCTGGGCCCGCCGTTCGGTCTCCACCGCTTCCAGCTGATCGCCGGTGAGGAGGCCGGGCCGGCACGACGAGAAGCCGCTCCGACAGGCCGCGTAGTTGCGGGCGAGGCTCGCCGTCCGCACCGACTCCCTCTGGTCCGCGGTGAGCAGCGACTCGTCGCAGCGGGAGGCGCCGTTCCAGCAGTCCGAGAAGTTCCGCGCTCGTTTCTCGTTCTCGACCGCCTCCATCTGGTCGGCGCTGAGCAGGGACGGATCGCAGCCCGCGAAGCCGCTCCGGCAGTTCGCGTAGTTGCGGGCCAGGCGCTCGGTCTGGACCGCCTCGGCCTGGTCCTGGGTCAGGAGGCTTCGGTCACAGCCCGGGAAGCCGCCGCGGCAGTCCGCGTAGTTCTGGGCGCGCCGCTCGGTTTCTACCGCGTCGATCTGATCCGCGTTCAGGAGAGAGGGATCACACCTGGACGACCCGGCCCGGCAGGCCGCGTAGTTCCGGCTGAGTCTCGCGGTCTCGACCGACTCCTTCTGGTCTGCGGTCAGGAGATCGCGCCGGCAGGTCGAGTAACCGTTCCAGCAGGCGGAGAAGTTCTGGGCCCGCCGTTCGTTCTCCACCGCCTCGAGCTGATCGGCGTCCAGGAGGCTCCGGTCGCAGGTGGCGTAGCCGTACCGGCAATCCGCGAAGTTGCGGGCGAGCCGCGCGGTCTGGACGGCCTCCGCCTGGTCCTCGTTCAGCAGCCCGGGTTTGCAGCTCGCGTAACCGTTCCGGCACGCGGAGTAGTTGCGCGCCAGGCTCGCCTGCTCGACGATCTCGAGCTGCTCCATCGTCAGTTCCCCGGGCCGGCAGGTCGAATAGCCGACGCGGCAGGCGAAGAAGTTCCGTTCCGCCGGGTCCTGGGCGAAGGCGAGGCCCGCGGTCGCGAGGGTGAGCGCCGCCGAAAGTGAGAGCCGCCTGATCCCCATGGGAAAAAAGTACGCTCGCCCGCCTTCAGGTGTCAAGCGATCTCCTCGAGCGCGCGGTCGTGGCGCCGGGCCAGGAGAGCCAGGCCGGAGAGCGCGCCCAGGGTGTCCATGAGCATGTCCTTCTGCGCGTCCCACGGATCGCCCTGCGAACCGAGGTACGCCTCCGCGGTGTCGGGCGCGGCCAGGACCGCGATCCACCACTCCGTGATCTCGTAGAAGCCGGCGAAGGCGAGCACGCCGGTCGCCGCGAGGCCGTTCAGCCAGGCGCCCCGGAGAGAGGTGCGCCGATGCAGCACTTCGCGGAAGGGGATCACGAGCAGCAGGCCGACGCCGAAGTGCGCGAAGCGATCGTAGTGGTTGCGCGCGCCGCCGATGTTGTCGCGGATCCAGTCGAAGAGCGGCACCCGCTCGTGGGTGTAGTGGGCGCCGACCACGAGGAGCATCGCCTCGCAGAAGAGGAGGGTGTAGCTGAGCGGGGTGAAGCGGAACCGGCTCCGGGTGGCGAGAAGCGCTCCGAAGCCCAGGATGGGCACGGCGATCTCGATCGCGTAGTCCTTCGGATCGTAGGGCGCGACCGCGCTCAACGCGACCGCGAGCGCCAGAGCGAGGCCGAGTCGGGGAAATGGATCGGTGGACCGCGCCATGGGCCCTGAGCGTATCAGGGCGGTCTAACGTCTCCAGGCGTACTGCGCCTTCACCAGCAACTGGTTCGAGTCCAGCGACCAGCCCGAAGGACTCTCCTTGAAGTCGCGGATGTTGTGGTTGTAGATCACGAAGAGGTCGCCTTGCGGATGGAAGGTCCAGCGCAGGCGGGAGTTGGTGCCGATGGACCGCGTCTCGTTGTCGTACTGGATGAAGCTGTTGATCTGCAGGTCGGGGGAGAGATTCAGCCGGGCCTTCACCCCCAGGAGCGTCTGATCGAAATCGCCCGAAGGAAGCCGCCCGATATTGCGCTCGACATTGAAGAGGAAACTCACGATGGGGGACGGCGTCCACGTGCCCTCCACCTCGATCTGATCGAGCTGCCCGTCGTAGAAGCCTCCAAACCACCAGGCGACCTGGACGGCCAGCCGCCGCTTGGCCGCGGTCTCGCCCTCCAGGCGATAGCGCCGCCAGTCGTAGGTCCCCACCGGGATGACCACGCCGTCCGCGATCTCGAAGGGGGCGAACAGCCGCTCGCCGGTCGGGACGATATTCGCCTCCACGCGGTCGCCGCTCTCCAGCCGCCAGTTGACGGGCGCCATGAAGACCCGGTAGCTCTCCCGCTCGTTCTTCAGGTTGGTGAAGTAGTCCGCGAAGAACTCGTGGAACATCTGTCGGATGAAGGTGCCCTCGAGCCGCGGTGCGTAGACCAGCGACAACCGATACGCTTTCACCGCGGGGCGCGGCACGAAGCCCAGGGACGGGTCGAAACCATCCCCCACGTAGCGATAGCTCGCCGAGATGTCCCACAGGTCGTTCGGCAGGTCGAGTTTCACGCCCCACGCTTCGCGCGAACCCGTGAGGCCGTCCCGCCGCGTCATCAGACCCCAGGCCCCCAGCCAGAAGTTCTTTCCGCCGCGAAAGCGGGAGTTCTGATAGGTGAGATCCATGCCGAAGGTCGACGCCCCCGGCCGGCCCAGGGGGTCGCCCGCGGTCGCGATGACGCCGACGCTCGACTCGTCGAGGACGTTCCGCCTCACCCGGAGAGCGGCGAGCGAAGCGGCGGGAGCCACGCCGTTCTCCTCGCGCGTGCGCACGAAGAGGCCGCCGAGGCTCGTCTTCCCCTGGCGACCGGAGAGCTTGGCCCCCGCGAGAATGGGCACTTCCTTCCCGTTGACCAGGCCGATGCGGCGGGAAAAGAAGGGCCGGATGTCCTCTGAGAGACCGAGGCCGAACACGAAGGTGTCGGAACCCTCGAGAAAGAACGCGCGCTTCTCCGGGAAGAACAGGGGAAAGCGCGTGAGGTTCGTCTGTCGGGTGTCGGCCTCGGTTTCCGCGAAGTCGGTGTTGATCGTGACCGACGCGGTCAGGTTGGGGCCGAGGCGCTTGGCCAGGTCGAGGCTCACGTCCCCGGTCGCGGAGGTGGAGGAGTCGCGAGAGGGATGGTCGAAGCCTCCCACCACCGCCGGCCGGATGGAGAGCCCGAGTCCGAGTTCGAAGTCCGGGAGGTCGGTGAGGAGGCCGGCTCGGCTGGTCTGGTAGACCTTGGTGTCTCGGGAAGCCGCGGCCCAGCGTCCGGTTTCCTGGTTCCGTTGAATCCGCCGCTCGACGTTGAAGCCCCAGGAGGAAAGGCCCTTCGCGAAGTTGATGGAGAGCACGGGGATCCGGATCTCCGCGGACCAGCCCTGTTCGTCGCGTTCCGCCGCCGCTTCCCAGACCCCGTCCCAGTTCTGGTCCACGTCATCACCGTTCGATACCACGAGGCCATCGAACCGCGCGCCTCCCGGATTCACGGAGAAGACGTAACCGGAGCGGCCGTCCTGGAACGGATCGATCACGAAGAGGAGGTGGTCCTCGCCCTCGAAGTCGCCGTCGCGCTCCTTGGTGAAGGCGACGATGCGGCCGGGGTCGGGGTCGAAGCAGCGCACGCCGATCACGATCTCTCGCTCGCTCGCGAGCACCCGGACCTCGGTCCGCCCGGTGGGCGGGCCGCCCGAGACCGGCTCGATCATGGTGAGGTCGGATATGGCCTCGGCGTTCAGCCACCCGGGCTCGGAGAGCCGGCCGTCGATCCGGATCTCGCCGCGGAGGGCCCCCGCGCGGAGGGCCGGAGGGGGCTCGCCGCCCTCCCCGACCAGGGCCGCGAGGAGGAGAGGCAGGATCAGCAACGCGACTCCGCGGGTCAGGAGCCCGAACCGAGGAACGCCTCGCGGGCCAGGATCTTCGTCTCGACCAGATCCGCGGTGGTGAGGCCCAGGGCCTCCGCCACCTTGCGCACGAAATACTCCTCCTGGCCGGCCAGTTCGGCGTCGGCGAAGGCGAGCTGCCACATGCTCTCGATCACTTTCTTCTTCTGGACGGGCGTGAGGCGATCCCGGAGCACGCGAAGGAGCTTCTTGAGCGGCCTTTTCACATGTTGCTCGGCCACGCGGATGATCATGGCGGCCTCCTCGCCCTCGACGTGGAGCACGCGGGAGAGGACGCCGAGCAGGGTCTTGTGTTCGTCATGCCGGGCCCCGTGATCGGCCGCGATCATCTGCAGGAAGAGGACGGTGGCGGCCAGTTGAAGGCGGCCGTCCCTCAAAGCGCCGCTATCGGGGATGGGGTCCGAGGCCTTGCCTGCGCGCTCCTCGAAGAACTCGTGGATGGTCTGGAGCAGCGCGGTCTCGATTTCGGAATGGGCGGGATTCGCGGACATGGGGGCCACCAGCGGGGACGGTACGCGAGCGGACGGAGCCCCGTCAAGGATCGCGAGCCGGCCGGAGGTATGGTACGGAAGCGGAGGCGCGAGGCATGGCGGTCAACCACAAGACGGGAAGTTCGCGGGCCCTGGTTGGCCTGATCGCGGGGATCCTGGTCGCGGGTGCTCTCGGCCACCGGCTGGCCTTCACGTACCTGTCGGGTCCGGGGACGGTCGATGTGCGGTCCGCGGCGTTCCTGAACCGGATCGTGGCCAACGTCAATCCGCTGTTTCCCCGGAAGGTCGATGCGGAAACCGAGATCACCCGGGTTTCCGCGCAGGAGGGCGTGTTCATCTATCACTACCGTTTCGTGAACGTGGCGGTGGCCGAGGTGAACGCCGGGGTTCTCGCGGAACTCCGGCCCACGGTCACCAGATCCTCGTGCGCCAACGAGGCCACCCTGAACAACTTCATCCGGAAGGACATCACCTTGCGGTACGTCTACTCGGACAAGGGCGGCCGGGCTCTCGCGTCCTTCGACATCACCCGCGCCGACTGCGGGGTCTAGGCGGGGGTGGAGATGAACTCCGCGAAGCGTTTGAAGATCTGGGTCTGATACCGCATCCGGTTCCAGGCGAGCGCGATGGTCCGGGTCGGCTTCTCGCCGGTGAGCGACCGGTACTCGCGCCCGTCGTCGCGGCCCCGGGGCACGGCCATCGCGGGCACCAGGGATACGCCCTGTCCCAGGCGGACGAGTTCGAGGACGGTCAGGAGCTGATGGCTCTTCGCGGTGACCAGGGGGGACGCGGAATGACGCGCGCAGAAGCTCATGGTGGCGCCGGTCAGGCAGTGAGCCTCGTTCAGGACGACGAAGGGCTCGAGGACGAGGTCCTTGAGACTGACCTTCGGTCTCCGGGTGAGCGGGTGATGGGTGGGAAGCACGGCCAGGAGCTCTTCGGTGAAGAGGGCCTTCGTGTGCACGTGCTCGGCCTGGACGGGGAGGGCCAGGATGGCGAGGTCGATGTCGCCCTCGGCGAGGAGGCGCAGGATGTTGCCGGTCGTCTCCTCCACGATCTCCACGCGGGCCCGCGGGCATTCCTTCGCAAAACGGGTCAGGACGCCGGGCAGGTAGTAGGGAGCGATGGTGGGGATGGCGGCGAGAGTGATGCGTCCCGAGTCGGGGTCGTCGGTTACGCGGGTTCGCGCGTCCTCGGTGAGGCTCAGGATCTGGTCGGAGTAGCGCTTGAACATCTTGCCCGCTTCGGTCAGGCGGACGCCGCGGCCCAGGCGCTCGAA
>DAORUA010000163.1:6934-8339 GCA_035432945.1 Vicinamibacteria bacterium
GTCGCGTAACCTCACGGGCTCATGTCCGGACACCACGCGCCGCACACGACGTTCGAATGGTTCCTCCTGGCCGCCCCCGGTCTCATCTGGGGCGCGTCGTTCCTCTTCATCGCCGAGGGCCTGACCGCCCTGCCTCCGAATGGAATCACTTTCCTGCGGATCCTCATCGGCTTCGTGACCCTGGCCCTGGTCCCGGACGCGCGTCGGGCTCTTCCCCGGAGCGAGTGGAAGCCGATCGCCTGGTTCGGTTTGTTGTGGATGGCGTTCCCGCTCAGCATGTTCCCTTTCGCGGAGGAGCGGATCAGCTCGGCCCTGACCGGGATGCTCAACGGCGCCAATCCGCTGTTCGTGGTGATCGTCGCCGCCTTCCTCGCCCGGAAATGGCCCCCGCGTCCCGTGATCATCGGCCTCGCGGTCGGCATGAGCGGCGCGGTTCTCATCGCCCTCCCCGGGCTGGACGACGGCCGCAGCAGCGTGACGGGAATCCTCCTCGTCCTGGCCGCTCTCGCCTCGTACGGCGTGGCTCTGAACCTTACGCGGCCCCTGCAGCAGCGGCACGGAAGCCTGCCCGTGATCTGGAGGGCGCTCGGGGTGGCCCTGGTCCTGACCGCTCCCCTCGGCCTGCCGGATCTGTTACGGGCCCGCTGGAACCTGCGGGCCGCCCTGTCCATGTTCGCGCTCGGCGCCCTCGGGACCGCGGTGGCCCAGGTCCTGATGGCGCGGGCGGCGGGGCGCTTCGGAGCCTCGACCGCTTCGGGCACCACGTTCCTGATCCCGGTGGTGGCGCTGGCCCTTGGGGTGGTCGTCCGCGGTGAGCAGGTGTCGGCGGTCTCGGTGGCCGGGTGCGCGGTCTGCCTCGCCGGCGCGTGGCTGATCTCGAGGAAGCATCCCGCCGCCGCCGTACCTCGTGATCGGCCGTAGAAGGACCGGGGGCCTGAGACGGCGTCCGTTCCGTACTCGTCCTCGGCCGTAGCCCCACAAGACCCGAGATCCTCCCCCTTCGGTTCGATCACGTTCACGAAGAACCAGAACGCCGAATCGTTCACGCCCACGTTCACGTTGAACACCGAAGCGAGCGTTCGTTCACGTTGACGTTGGAGCGAAACGACGGACGTTGACGTAAACGACCCGACGAGAAGCGCCAACCTGAACGTGAACCCGAACCCCTCCGCCCCTTCCGTCACACCGGCGAAAGCCGGTGCCTAGCGCGAACGCTCCGTCTGCGACCGCGACGAGCGCGGTCCCGAAGCGTCACCGCACGGTTCTAGACGCGCCGGAGACCGATGAGCATCTGGAGGATCCGCGTGAGCTCGTGCTTCGCGCGGGTCGCTTCCGCGAGCGTGACGTGACCGAGGACGCGGCTCGTTCGAGTTGATCGCGCATGGCGGGGCGCGCGGCCCGCGTC
>DAORUA010000164.1:0-5974 GCA_035432945.1 Vicinamibacteria bacterium
CTTCCGCGCGAACGAGCGCACCCTCGGGTCGGATCCCGCCGCCGACTGGGCCCTCCTGGCCCGGGGCGGCGTGGAGGTCAAAGACATCGCCGGTCACCACTTCAACCTCATCACCGGAGGCCGCGCCCGGGAACTCTCCGCCCGGATCGCCGAGGTGGTGAGCCGCGCCCTTACTTCAGGGTCTCGAGGGTCTTCTTCGCGGTCGAGGTGACCGCGTGGGTCGGATAGTCGGCGATGAGCTTCACCAGGATGCTCCGCGCTTCAGGGGCCTTGCCGAGGTTCACGAGGCAACGTGAGAGCAGGAACTTCAGCCGGGGATCCACGTCGGGTTCGGGCGGGAGGGCGAGGCCCTCGCGGAGCATGGTCTCGGAGTCGGTGAAGCTCGACTGCGACTCGATGATCCGGGCCAGCATCATGCGCACCCGCTTGCGCTCGCGCAGCGAGCCCTTGTCGTTTCTCCGCGCCCGCTCGAGGAGCGGCCGCGCGTCATCGTGGTAGTTGAGCTCGTACATCTTGGACCCGAGACCGTAAAGGGCGGCGAAGTCATCGGGGTTCCGGGCGAGAGCCTTCTCCCATTGAATCATGTCCGCGCCCTCGATCTCCGCGGTGGTGAGGAGCTTCAGGAAGTCCGCGGCGTTCACGTAGCCCTCGATGCGCGCCACCGCCCGCCCGCTCGAGGTGAAGAAGCCGATGGTGGGCAGGCTCTCCACCCCGTGCTCGTCGCCCAGTTCGACCTCGTCGTCCCGTCCTTCGGTGTTGACCTTGACCGCCACCGTGGTCTTCGCGAGACGCGCGACCACCGCGGGATCCCGGTACGTCGTCTGATCGAGTTTCTTGCAGAACGTGCACCAGTCGGCCCAGAAGTCGACCATGACCAGCTTGCCCTCGCTGCGTGCCCGGCCCTTCGCGGACTTGAAGTCCTTCTCCCACTTGAGGCTTGCTCCGAACGCGGAGGGAGCCAGAAGCGCCGCCATCGCGAGAGCGAGAGCCGGGCGGAGGGTCATGACGAGCGGGGAGAGCGCCGGGACAGGGCGGCGCGGCGCGCGGCCTCGACGAAGCCGGTGAACAGGCCGTCGAACACCGGCGACGTCTTCCAGAAGTTCTCGGGATGCCACTGCACCGCGACCACGAAGGTCCGGTCGCGCATCTCCAGGCCTTCGACGATGCCATCGGGTGAGGTAGCCGACACGGTGAGACCCTCGCCGATACGCTTGGCCGCCTGATGGTGGAAGGAATTCACGCCCACCCGGCGGGCGGAGAGGAGCTCCGCGAGCTTCGATCCGGGCACGACCTCCACCTCGTGGGCGATCTCCACGCGATTCTCGCCGGCTTCGTGCCTCGCCGCTCCCGGGATGTCGCTCGGTATGTCCTGGATCAGGGTGCCGCCCATGGCCACGTTCAGGACCTGCAGGCCGCGGCAGATGCCGAGGACCGGCAGGTCGCGTCGGACCGCTTCGCGGGCCAGCGTGATCTCGAAGGGATCCCGCGGGCCATCGACCCGCCCGAGCGCGGTGTGGGGGATCTCGCCGAAGATCTCGGGGTCGACGTCCGTGCCGCCCGAGAGCATGAGACCGTCGCAGTTGTCGAGGATCTCTCCCGCGAGCTGCTCCGCCTCTTCCAGGGGATTGGTGAAACCCGAGGCGACGATGCTCGGCAGGCCGTGCGCCTTGGAGACGGCGTGGAGGTAGTCGAAGCGCAGCCAGGTGTGGTTCGTGGTGCCGGGATTGCTCCCGGCGGTGATGACGATGCGGGGGCGCGGGCCGGTCACATGCGATCCGGAATGGGAATCCCGAGAAGGCCCGCCACCTGCGTGGTGTGTCTCACGAAGAGGTCGACCACGAGGACGCGGACCGCGCGCAGGTCCTCGGTCTCGGCGCGCAGGACGGTGTGGGCGGGGTTCTGGTAGTAGCCGTGGAAGGCCTGACTGATCTGGAACGCGTGCCGGGTCATGACGCTCGGTTCCTCGGTGCGCACCGCGGTCTCGATGGCTTCCTCCGTGCGCGCCATGGCGAGGAACAAGGACCAGGCCGACGACCCTTCTTCGGTGGCGAGCCACGAAGTCAGCAGGTCCTGGTCGAGCGCGCGCTTCAGGAGCGCTTGCAGGTCATGGCCTTCCGCCGCCACCCTGGCGAGGATGCTCCGGGCGCGCACCACGCTGTTCTGGATGTAGGGGCCGGTCTCACCGGTGAAGGCGAGCGCCTCCTCCATGTCGAAGGTGATGATGCGGTTGCGCGAGAAGCGCAGCATGAAGTACCGCAGGGCTCCGACCGCGATGTCCCGCGCCGCCTGCTCGCGGTCGTTCGGGGTTCGCTCGGGATCGCGGGTGGCGATCTCGCTCGAGGCCTTGGCTTCGAGCGCGTCGGTGAGGTCGTCGGCCTTGACCCCGAGGCCGCGCCGGCCCGAGACCTTGACCACCCCCGCGTCCTCGTCGACCTCGTAACCGAGTTCCTTCGCGGTCGCCTTCGAGAGCACGACTTTCTCGTAGCCGAGATGGCGGGTGCCCTCGGCGGACTCCGGTCCGGCCACCGCGGCGACCCCCGCCTTCACCACCCGCTGGGGATAGCTCTGGCCGACGTCGATGACGTTGAAGACGAGGGAGGCGCCGGCGCCGAACCCGGGCGCGCCCGCCTCGCCAGGGCCGCTGGT
Organism: Vicinamibacteria bacterium; assembly: GCA_035432945.1. Lineage (GTDB taxonomy): Bacteria > Acidobacteriota > Vicinamibacteria > Fen-336 > JAGNNV01 > JAGNNV01. The sequence continues at coordinate 2,647 of DAORUA010000164.1, forward strand.
GGACGACCAGAGCGGGCGGGCCGGGGTCGAGTCCTCGTGGCGCCGATAGCGGAAGTCGAGACCGAGCTTGCCCAGCTTCCAGAGCTGATACGCGATGTCCTTGCCCGTGTAGGTCACCGTGCCGTTGGAGCGGACAATGATCTTGTTTTCGTCGAGGCCATCCTCAGAGCCGCTCATGCCCAGGACCCAGCAGCCCTTGGCCTTGCCCTCTTCTTCGAAATGGATGGCTTTCGTCTCCTTGAGCAGTTCGAAGGCCTTCGCCCAGAAATGCTGGCGGAGGATGTCGGACTCACGCACCAGGAGGTCGTAGCCGATGTCCAGGCGGCGCATGGTCGCGATGTGGGCGCGGACGATGCGCGCGGCCACGTATTCGCCGAGCTCGGCGGTGGGGCCCTCGTGCTTCTCGATGGCGTGGAGGGTCGCGGCCTGTAGCGCCTTGCGCTCCTTGTCCTCCCCGTACCACTCGAACACGCGGGCATACAGGTCCCAGCAGTAGTAGTCGAACCGGCCGCCGAGGGCGCGAACTTCGGCCAGCGACTTCTTCTCGAGCTGCTCGAAGCCGACGATGACGTCCGCCACCTGGACCCCGGTGTCGTCGATGTAGTTCTGGGTCAGGACCTCGTGGCCGCGGGAGCGGAGCAGGCGGACGAAGGTGTCGCCGAGGATCGAATTGCGCACGTGGCCGATGTGCGCGGCCTTGTTGGGATTGATGCTGGTGTGTTCGACGATGACCCGGCCCGCGCGCGGTTCGGGGGCGGGAGGTGCGCTGACGAAGGAGGCCAGCCGCGCGGTGAAACCGCCGCGGTCGAGGAAGAGGTTGATGAAGCCCCCGCCCGCCACCTCGGCGCGCGATATCCCCTCGACCGAGTTGAGCTTCGGGGCGAGCTCCTGGGCGATGTCGCGCGGCTTGCGAGAGGTCTTCTTGGCCAGGTCGAAGGCGAGGGGCAGGGCCATGTCGCCGAGTTCGAGCCTGGGTGTCGTCTGGACCAGGATCTCGCCCAGGGTGACGCCGAAGGCATCCGCCACGGTCTGACGAATGCGGGCAATGAGGTCCGTCTGAAAAGCAAGAATCATGATTTCGGAATGAGGGAACCCCTCGTCGATGAGGGGCGACGCGCGGCGCGCTCGGACCGGGCTACGGCAGCACCACCGCGAGGTCGAACTCCGCGGTGCCCTTGCGGCACCAGTTCTCCCGCTTGGAGCAATAGAAGTAGGACACTGTCGTCTTGACCTTGCTCAGGCCCTTCGCGGCGCCTTCGGCGACGGTGACCGGGAAGCGGACGGGCTTCGCGAGATCGATGTAGCGCGCGTTCGCCGGGTCCGGAATCACCCCGGAACTCTTCGGCGGCGGGGGAGCCACCAGGGGCGAACCGGGGGCAAACTTGAGGCGCGCCGCGGGCTCCTCGTTGATGTTGACGTCGGGGTCTTTCTTCTTGAACTCGACCACGATGTTCGCCGGCACTCCCTTCTTCGCGGCGGCCTCGTAGGCGGCGGACACGTCGAAATGCTGCGAGTTCGTGGCCTGCGGCGTCATCTGGAGGGCTCCCTGGAGCAGGAGCGCGGAGAGCATTGCGATCGCCATGATCCTTGCATTGTATCGGGCGGGAGACTGCGGCTCCTAGCGGCCGGAACCCCCGGCCATCCGCTTGAGCAGCGAGATCTGGCCCGCGTGGTAGATGTCATGGGCCGCGATCCCGAGGGCCATGCGCCTTACCGTGTGCTTCGAGCCTTGAACGCGGTTGCCGTAGGCGCGCGGATCGAGGCCCAGGATCGTGGCCTTGAGCGCCTTGTGTTGAGTCTTGAGCAGGGCCAGGTCCTTCTTCCAGTCGGCCAGGGTCAGCCCCTTCTCCCTTCGGAAGAAGTTGCTGCCCTCGAGCGGAAAGGTGTTCCGCTTGCCCGCGACGAGCCGATTCCGAACCGCGTACTTCCAGTAGGCGCAATGGACGGCCAGTTCCCAGGCGTTGTGACCGTCCTTCCGGGGTCGGAAAAGCAACTCCGGAAGGCCCGCGCCGCGAAGGCTGCCGAGCAGATTGGGGCCGTGCCAGGCTGCTTTGCTGAAGCCTTCGTCGAGGATGAGGGCGACGCTCTTGGTGTCCTGGGTCATGGGACTCCTCCATATCGGTCCGGGAATTGGGGATACAATAGCTTTGGACCTAACCCCTTAGGAACAGCAATCAGGCTGTTGGGGCGTTTTCCCAGAAAGAAGATCGCACGGTGGGCTCGAAACTGTTTGTCGGCAACCTCAACTTCAAGACCACCGCGGACGAGATTCGCGACCTGTTCTCACAGGCCGGCGCTATTCGCGAAGTCTTCCTTCCGACGGATCGGATGACCGGTCGTCCCCGCGGCTTCGCCTTTGTCGATTTCGAGAACGCGGAAGATGCGGTGAAGGCCACCGAGAAGTTCAACGGCATGGACCTCGGCGGCCGCGCGCTGCGCGTTAACGAAGCCGAGGAGCAGAAGCCCCGTCCCGCGGGCGGCGGCGGCGGCCGTCCCTTCGGCGGCGGCGGTGGCGGCGGTTATGGCGGCGGCGGTGGCGGCGGCTACGGCGCGGGCGGCGGCGGTGGCCGGCCCTATGGCGGCGGCGGTGGTGGCGGGGAACGCAAAGGCTCGCGTCGCAACGTGCGCGCCCAGAAGCGCGGCTTCTAGCACCCTCCCGGTCGGACCCACCAGGACGCGGCTTCGGCCGCGTCCTTTTTCATGCGCGTCTAGCGCATGGCCTCGTCGAGTTCGATCGATATCCGCTCGGCCTTGGCGCTCAGGGCTTCGAACTGGGCCTGGACCGCGTTGTTCCGGCTGGCCAGACGATCGGCCAGATCGAACCGCTCGTTCGCGATGTTGAGGGCGGCGAGCACCGCGAGCCGGAAGGAGTCGATGGTCGCGGCGGACTGGGAAAGCTCCTTCATCTGCGCGTCCACGTACTTCGCGACCTCCTGCAGGCGAGCCTCGTCCTCGGCGATCAGCGAAAAGGTCTGGCCGAAGATGTCGAGTTCGACCCGGCGGGGTTTGGCAGCCATGTGTCAGCGCACCCCGGCTAGTCGAGGCTCTCCAGAAGGGTCACGATCTTCGCCACCCGGGTCCGGACCTGCTCCTGCTCGCCTCGCAGGGTCTCGATCTCGGCGGTCAGGCCGTCGATCTTCGCGGAGTTGCCCGCGGCATCGCCCATCTGGGCTTCGAGGGCGGCGAGTTTCTTTTCGGCCTCGGCGAGCTTCGCCCGGCTGTCCTTGAGCTGATCGTCGAGGTTCTTGTTGTCCCGCCGCAGCTTCTTTACGAGCTCCGCGGCCTTTTTGACCTTCTCTTCAAGAATGTCGAAGCTGTCCTGCATTCC
>DAORUA010000164.1:6074-8296 GCA_035432945.1 Vicinamibacteria bacterium
CCCCGCCTGGGCCCGGGCGAGGGCGGTGATCTCCGCCGCGCTCGCGGCGAGGGGAGCGAGGATCGAGAGATCGCGCACCACTTCGGGGAAGCGCGAGAACGCGGTGAAGGCGAGAGCCTCGCGAGCGGTGAGCGCGTCGAAGGCGATTTCCGCCACCACCGGACGATCCTTGAGGGAGAAGACCGCGATGGTGTCGGGGTGGACTTCACCGAGGTAGCCGCAGGCCCGGCCGTCGAGTCGGATGACCACGCTGCGGCCGGGGTGCAGGAACGGGGGCGCGCCCTCGCGGCTCAGGGTGAGCCCCGCGCTCGAGTGCCGGGAGAGGATCTCCTCCACCGTGCGCTTCAGGTCGAAGAAGTCGAGCGGGCGGGGTTTGCCCGCCCATCCGCGGGGCGTGGTTCCGGAAACCAGCAGGGCCAGGCGGGGCGTCTCGACCGGACCCTCCGCCGACGGCGAGAAGGTGCGGCCGGTCTCGAAGAACTGGATGTCCCGGGCGCCGTGGCGCTGATTGCGCTCGAGGGCCTCGAGCAGGCCGGGCATGACCAGGGAGGTGCGCAGGGCGTCCTGATCCACGGAAAGGGGATTCGCGATCTTCACCATCGGGCCCTGGGAGGGATCGCACTTCGCGGAGGAGACGAAGTTCACGTGCAGGGCCTCGCGATAGCCGAGGCCCGAAAGGAGCGCCTTCAACTGGCGCTCGGTCCGCTGGGCCGGGGTCAGCGAGGCGGCGCGACGCGAGGCGGGCACGGTGCGCGCGATCTTCATCAGGTCGTGGTGCCGGGCCACTTCCTCGATGAGGTCGACCTCCCGCGTGCAGTCGCCGCGCCAGGTGGGCACGAGGACGTCCCACGCCCCCGCGGTTCCGAGGTGGGCCGCCGCCCCCGGATCGGGCTCGGCGATCTCGAAGCCGAGCCGGGTGAGAGTCGCCCTCGCCTCGGCGGCGGGGATCGCGGCCCCGAGGCGCGCGTCGACGTTGCCGAGGTTCAGGGTGAGCCGCCTCGGCCGGGTCTCCTCTCCCTGAGCCTGGAGAAGCACGGGGCGGGCCGTCGCCATGGCCCCCTTGTTCGCGAGGTTCGCGAAGCGGGCGATGGAGACGGGACCGGCCTGAGGGTCGGCGCCGCGCTCGAACCGGTGCGACGCGTCGGTGTGCATTCCGAGCGCCTTGGCGGCGCGGCGGATGAGCAGCGGGTTCCAGTACGCGGCTTCGAGCGCCATCGTGGTGGTTGCCCCGGAGATCTCGGAAGACGCGCCGCCCATGATGCCGGCGACGGCGAGCGCGCCCTGCGCGTCCGCCACCACGCCCATGGTCGCGGCCAGGGCGCGCTCGGTCTCGTCGAGGGTCTTCACCACTTCGCCCGCGCCGGCCATGCGCGCCTTGAGGACACCGCCGCGCAGCTTGGAGAGGTCGAACGCGTGGGTCGGCTGGCCCATCTCGAGCATCACGTAGTTCGAGAGATCGACGATGTTGTTGATGGAGCGCTGTCCCGCGAGCTCCAGGCGGTCCTTGAGCCAGGCGGGCGACGGGCCCACGCGGACATCGAAGACCCTCGCCGAGAAGCGCGGACACAGATCGGCGGCCTCGATTTCCACGCGCAGCGAATCGCTCGAAGGCCCGCCCGCCTCCGGGAACGAGAGATCGAGCGACTTGAGCGGCAGGCCGTAGAAGGTCGCGGCCTCCCGGGCGACGCCGTACATGTTCATGGCGTCCACCCGGTTCGTGGTGATGTCGAGGTCGAGAACCGCCTCCGCGCCGAACCTCTCGATGCCGTCGCAGGCGAGGCCCACGCTGGTGAGATCGTCGGCGAGCTGCTCCGGGTCGACCGCGAGGTCGACGAAGTCCCTGACCCAGGAAACCGGGATCTTCACGAAAATTGTTCCAGGAAGCGGACGTCGCTCTCGTAGAAGAGACGGATGTCGGAGATCCCGTACTTGATCATGGCGATCCGCTCGATCCCGGTGCCGAAGGCGAAGCCGCTGACCTCGTTGGGGTCGTAGACCATCCTGCCCAGCCTGCCGTTCACCGCCTCGAACACCGCGGGATGCACCATTCCCGAGCCGAGAATCTCCACCCAGCCCGTCTGCTTGCAGACGCGGCAGCCGGTCTTCCTGCCCTTGCAGGTGCTGCAGCCCATGTCGACCTCGACCGAGGGCTCGGTGTAGGGGAAGTACGAGGGCCGGAACCGGACCGGGTACTCCTTGCCGAAGACCGCGTGGATGAAGGT
>DAORUA010000165.1:0-8287 GCA_035432945.1 Vicinamibacteria bacterium
CGGGTCGATCGTCTACGCGTTCACCGGGCTCTCCGACCTCGCGCAACTGTTCATCCGCGAGACCAACACTCCCGCGCCCGCCCGCAAGGGCGTCCCCGCGGGCGCGAAGCTCGTGGGACTCGGCCCGGCCCGACAACTCACCAACCTCAACAAGGAAGCGCTTTCCGGCGTCGAGATCGCCCCGGTCCAGAACTTCACGTTCGTGGCCGCCGATTTCAAGTACGAGGTCGAGGCCTTCCTCACCCTCCCCCTGGGCCGCACCGCGGAGTCGCGGCACCCCATGATCGTGATCATCCACGGCGGACCGCACGGCCAGCAGGGCCCGGCCTTCAACTTCAAGTCGCAGTTCTACGCGGGCCGCGGTTACGCCACCCTCCAGGTGAACTACCGCGGGTCGACGGGCTACGGCCAGAAGTTCGCGGACGCGGTCTTCGCCGACCAGAACGGCCAGGAGGGCATGGACGTCCTCTACGGCGTCTCCGCCGCGCTGCGCCGGAATCCGTGGATCGATCCTTCGCGTCTCGGGGTGGAAGGCAACAGCTACGGCGGCCAGCTCTCCTCGTGGCTGATCACCCAGACTTCGATCTTCAAGGCCGCGATTCCCTCCGCCGCCATCACCAACATCATTTCCTACAACTACATGACCTACTACAACCAGTACGAGGAGATGGAGTGGGGCATGCGGCCGCACCAGGGCAACCTGATGGATGTGCTGTGGGAGCGCTCCGCGCTCAAGCACGTGGCCAAGGTGAAGACCCCCACCATGATGGTGCACGGCGAGAACGACAACGACGTCCCCATCGCAGAGGCCGAGCAGTTCTACATCGCCCTGCGCGACGTGGGCGTCGACGCGATCTTCGTCCGCTATCCGCGAGAGGGCCACGGCGTGCGCGAGCCGAAGCACAACGTGGACCTGATGGACCGCTCGGTCGCCTGGTACGAGAAGAACTTCGCGAGGAAGTAGTTCCCCGCCGCCCCCACTACCGGTCAACCGCCCCGCTGCGTCATTGCGAGGAGCCCATCGAGAAGCGAAGCGACGAAGCAACCCCCAGCTACCACTATCGTCCCGTGCGGCTTGCAGGACGGTAGTGGGAGGAGAAGATTGCTTCGACCCGCTGCGAGACGGAGCGGGGTCTCGCAATGACGGCAACGCGGAGGGCAGAAAAAAGCCCTCCGCGTTGCCGTCAGGAGCCGGTGGCGCTCACGGAACCTGAGCGCAAAGGGTGGGGTCCTGCGCTTGCTTCAGGCTTCCTCAACGCGGAGGCATGCACACCGCAAGACGACTGTTGGACCCCGAGATAGCGACATTGGTTCCTCGGTCCACCGACCCCAAAAACGAACAACGCAGGGGGCCTTTAAGATCATAAGCCACCGGCTCAACATGGTAAGAGGAGACACCGTCCGCCGCATCCTCGTCCTCCTTCCCTTCCTCACGGGTTGCGCGAACGTCCAGGCCCCGACCCGCGAGCCCCCGGCTGAAAGCGCTTTCCTCCAGCGAGTTCGCGAGGTCCATGCCCGCGTGCCCCCGACCCTCGCGAAGAACCACAAGACGTTCGCCGTGGCCGATGGCGTGATCGATGGATTCGGCGCGGGCGAGGCGTATCCGCAGATCTGGCTTCGGGACAGCGCCTGGATCGTCGACGCTGCGTCCGCCTCCTATCCGATCGAGACGCTCACCTCATGGCTCGACCTGCACCTCGCGAACGCGGACGGGAAGGGAAGGCTGAGGGACTGGGTGGCCAGGGGATCGGCGGCGGCCTTTCGGGAGTGGGCCCCACGGGTGCAGGAGAAGGGCGGAATCGCCTTCGACACGAACAGCAATGAGTCCGACCAGGAGCCGAGCGCAGCGCTCGCCTGGTGTCGCATCGAGGCGCTCATGGGCCCAAATGCCCAGGCGGGCGACCGGGTCGCGAAGCTCGTCAAGGCCATGGATGCGCTGATCCGCGACCGCACCGACCCGAAGACCGGCCTCATCTGGAGCGGCCTCACCGCGGACTGGGGCGACGTGAGCCCGGTGTATCCCGATCAGCGGGCCATCTACCTCGACGCCAGGACTCCAAAAACCCTGTCTCTCTACTCGAACGTGATGGTCTACGCGGCCCTCGACTGCCTCGCCTCTCTCGAAGGCCCGAAGACCCGGCAGGAAGGGCTCGCGGCCCGCGCCGCAAAACTCAAGGATCGGATCCGCTCGGGCTTCTGGATGAAGGATCGCGGCTACTTCCGGATCCGCCTCCCCCTGGATCCGCCGCCCAGGGGCTTCGGCGATGATGGCGACCGCTTCGCGCTCGGCGGCAACGCTCTCGCCGCGCTGTTCGGGGTCGCGGACGACGCCGAGGCCGGGTCGATCTTCGACGCCGCGGAGCGGCTGCGGGCCGCGAATCGCTTCTCGACGATTTCCACCACGCTGATCCCGCCCTATCCCACGGGCGTGTTCCAGCATCCCGCGATGCGCGAGCCGTTCCAGTATCAGAACGGAGGGCAGTGGGACTGGTTCGGCGCGGCCCTGGTGCAGGCGGAGTTCGAGCGGGGGCGGTCGGAACAGGCCCGAGCGCATCTACACCAGATCGCGGCCCGGGTCCTCGCCGCGGGGCCCGGCGTGCACGAATGGTACGGCCAGGACGGTTCGCCGAAGGGAAGCGCCGCCTACGCCGCGAGTGCGGCCGCCCTCCACAACGCGATCGTGAAGGGCCTCCTCGGAATCACCCGCTCGCGCGAGGGCTACCGGGTCGTGGTGAGAACGGGCGAAACCCTTCGGCCCTTCGAAGTGAAGTCACGGGCGGCCGGGACCGTGTTGAACGTGAGTCAGACCGTGGGTCCCGCCGCCATCGAGGTGGAGGTCGGGGGCGGCGCGCCGGTGCGCGAGATCTGCACCGTGGTTCCCCGCGGCCGGACGCCCGCCGACCTGTCCGGCCGCCCCACCCTCGGGCAGACCGTCACTCGCATCGGACACGACACCGTGCTCTGCGCCGACGCGATCTCGCTGCCTTCTCCGGCGCGCGTGCGGTTCGCTCTCGCCCCAGGTTAACGAACGTCGCTCGACTCGTCGAAGTAGCCCTTGCGGGCGATCACGCGGAGGTTCTTGTTCAGGACCTCCACCTTGATCTTGCGGAATCCCGGCTTCTTGTGCTCGGGCGGGTCGTAGCCGAGGATGTAATAGGTGGTGGTCATGTCGAGCAGCCGGGTCAGGCCCCGGGTCAGGTTGTTCGTGTTCCGGATGACCAGGCCGCCGGTGTCGAGAGCCAGGCTGCTCGAGCCCTCCGATGCTTCCGAAAAGGCGAAAGGCGTCTCGCCCGCGTCGTAGGAAAGGGCAGGACCGTATTCGACGCCCTGGTACATCCCCATGCCCTGGAGTCCGCGCGCGTCGAGGAAGTGGATGGGAGCGTTGGCGCGCAGGGAGCGGGTGACGACCTCGCGCTGCTTCGAATCGTCGGAGTCGTAGGCGAAACCCCCGGAGACCATGACCACGCTGTGCCGCCCCGGTTGCTTGACCAGCCAGTCGAGGGATCGCAGAAGAACGCCGTAGGCGTCCTCGCGCCTGATCCGCGCGTCGTGAACCACTTCGGTGGCCCGGCTGCGGGCGGTGAGCGCCGCCTGGTCCGGGTCCATCCCGGGGTTCATGGCCACGAACCTCTGGGTGAGCCGGCTCAGCATGGTGGGATCCCCGCGTTCGATCGCGAAGGCCTCGGCGTCGGCCATGGGGAACATCTCCCGGGTGTTCGTCCTTCGGCCGTTGATCTTGTCGATCGCAGCCCCGAACAGCGCGAGATTCCCCTGGACCTCGCTCGCGAGCGACACGTTCGACCAGGGCGCCACGAGGGCCAACGCACCGCTTCGTTCCGCGATGACGGAGACGAGCTTCTTGAGGGCCGGCCTCAGCCTTACCGCCTCCTGGGGCGAGAGCTGGCCGTCGTCCACGAACAGGACCGTAATCGCGCTGGGGGTCGGGGCCGGCTTCGGGGTTGAAGACGGGAACGGCTCGACCACGACGTCCTCGGGGCCGGCGTCCGCGACCACGGCAGCGCCGAAAGCCGCGAAGGAGAGGATCGGGCGCTCCTTGCCGTCCTCCTTCACCACGAAGTCGGAGGCCTTGAGCCCGGCCACCGTGTTCTCGGACTTGTCGGTCACCACGAAGTCGACGAGGACCAGGTTCGTTCCGGTGGAGAAGACCGGGGGCCTCGGCCGATCCTGGGCGCGCGCGGAGAAAGCCTGCAGGAGAGCGAGGCCGGTCAAAAGGGCCCGGGATCGAAGCATCCGCGAAGGTTAGTCCAGAACCGTCGACGGACCGGCGCGGCCGGGCGAGGTCGCGGACGACTCCGCCTCGGAAGTAGAGTCCGTCCTGCGAACAGTCCTCATGAGCCCTCGTTTCATCCTCGCAGTCCTGACCCTCGTTCCGGCCCTCAGCACTGCCGCGTGGGCGCAACTGGGCGCTGCCGTCACGGCCCGCCCCAGGCTCGTCTACGCGGGAGACGCCTATTTCCCGCCCTTCGAGTACAAGGATGCGAACGGGCAGGCCCAGGGCTTCAACATTCAGCTCGCCACCCTGGCCGCGAAAGAGGCCGGCTACGACATCGAGTTCCGGCTCGGCCCGTGGCCCGCGGCGATCAGGAGCCTCGACGACGGCAAGGCCGACCTCGCGGCCGTCGCGTACTCCGGGGAGCGCGCGGAACGCTACGACCTGCTCTCGCCCATCTGGAACATGCACCTGTCCCTGCTCTTCCCGCCCGGCCGGGATGCCTACCCTCGAACCCTCGAGGAACTCGCGGGAGAGCGCGTGGCCCTGCTGGAGCGCGGCCTGATCCACGAGACGCTCCTGAAGCTCCCCGCGGAAAAACAGCCGAAGTTCCGCCTCTGCGCCGACCAGTTCGAGGCGGTGCAGAAGCTCATCGCGGGGGAAGCCACCATGGTCGCGGGAAACGGCCTCGCCCTGCGGCACATCGCCGCCCAGTTCGGACTTCGCGATCTGGTCGAGGTGGACGTCGCCTCCACCTCGTACTACCTCGTGGCCCTGAAGGGCCGCAGCGCGGACCTGCGCCGGTTCGTCGAGGCCATCGAGCGCATCCGCGCCTCGCCCCGGATGAGCGGCCTGGTCGAGAGCACGCTCACCCTCGCCCCGCCCCCCGTTCCCTTCACCCAGACGGTGGAGAAGTACGCGTACGCGGTGGTGGCCCTCATCCTGGTGGCCGCGGGGGCGTTCGTCTGGTCGGCCATGCTGCAGCGGGAGGTGCGAACGCGCACCCTGGAACTCGAACGAGGCCTCGCCGAGCGTCAGAAGCTCACCGCGGAAAGAGACCGCTTCTTCGAGGTGTCGCAGACCCTGCACGTGGTCCTCGACGCCCAGGGCACCATCCGCTGGGTCTCGCCCGCGGCGAAGCGGATCCTCGGCCGCGCCCCCGAGGAGTTCGTGGGAACGAAGGTCTGGGAGCACCTCGACCTCGACGAAGACACCGCGCATCGGGAGATCCTCCCGAGGCTCAGGACGGGAGCCACCGACATCGAGCTCCGGCTGAAGCACCGCGACGGCTCGAAACGATGGACCCTGTGGAACGCGGCCCCCGATCCCCTGGGCGAGCTGGTCTTCGCGGCCGGCCTCGACATCTCGGAGAGACGCAAGGCCGAGCACCAGATCGAGCACCTCGCCTATCACGACGCGCTTACCGGGCTGCCCAACCGCCACCTCTTCGTGGACCGCCTCGACAACGCGCTCACCCGCGCCCAGCGCACCGAGGAAACGCTGGCCGTGCTCTTCGTCGACATCGACCACTTCAAGTCGATCAACGACTCGCTCGGCCACACCGCGGGCGACGTCCTCCTGCGCACCATCGCCTTGCGCCTGCGCTCCTCCTTACGCACCGAGGACACGGTGGCGAGGCTCGGGGGCGACGAGTTCACGGTGCTGGTGGGCGGCCTCAAGGACCCGAACGACCTGCTCCGCCTGGCCCAGAAGATCCACTCGACCATCAAGGTCCCGGTGGACGTGGCCTCGCGCGAGCTGACGGTGTCGGCGAGCATCGGAGTCGGCTTGTATCCCCAGGACGGCGAGACCGCGGAGCAGCTCCTCCGCAACGCCGACCTCGCGATGTACCGGGCCAAGGAACTCGGCCGCGACCGCACGCAGTTCTACACCGCGGCCATGAGCGCCCGTCTCCTCGAGCACATGAACCTCGAGACGCGGCTGCGGCGGGCCCTGACCGCGGACGAGCTCTTCCTCGCCTATCAGCCGATCGTCAGACTGGCCACCTCGCGGGTCGAGGCGCGCGAGGCCCTGCTGCGCTGGCGGGACCCGGATCGCGGCACCATCCAGCCCTCCGAGTTCATCGGCATCGCGGAGGCCACGAACCTCATCTCGGAGATCGGCCACCGCGTGATCGGTCTCGCCTGCGCCGCCACCGTCCTCCGGCCCCCCGACGAGCGCGTCTCCATCAATCTGTCGGGACGGCAGTTCCATGACCCCGGCCTGCTGGAGATCGTCGACCGCTCTCTGCGCGAGTCCGGCCTGTCGCCCTCACGCCTGGAGTTCGAGATCACCGAGACCGTGGCCATGCAGGACCTCGAACGCGCCGACCTGATTCTCGAGTCCCTGCACAAGCGGGGCATCCGGCTCCTGATGGACGACTTCGGCACCGGGCACTCGTCCCTCTCGAACCTGCGCCGCCTCCCCCTTCACGCGGTCAAGATCGACCGCTCCTTCATCGCCGACCTGCCCGGCGAGACCCGGGCGCGCGGCATCGTCACCGCCATCATCGCCATGGCCCACCACCTCGGGCTCGAGGTGATCGCCGAGGGTGTGGAGACGGAGGAGCAACTCGCGTTCCTCCGAGCCGAAGGGTGCGACTCCGCGCAGGGCTTCCTCCTGGGCCGGCCCGAATGAGGATGGGATGAGCGCGGCCATGACCGGCCCCGAGGTGGCTCCCATGCTGAGCGACCAGGTGTTCTCGCGGACCGCGGGCGCTCACCTCGTGCCCGGGAACAGTGTGCGGATCCTCCAGGATGCCCGGGAGAACTACCCGGCCTGGATCGAGGCCATCCAGTCGGCGCGGCGCTTCGTCCACTTCGAGAACTACATCCTGCACGACGACGCGGTGGGAGAGCGTTTCGCCGGCGTCTTCATGGCGAAGGCCAAAGAGGGCGTGCCGGTGCGGATCATCTACGACTGGATCGGCTGCGTGGGGACCTCGCGCTCCTTCTGGCGGCGGCTTCGCGAGGCCGGGGTCGACGTCCGCTCCTTCAATCCCCCGCGCCTCGATCAGCCCCTTGGCTGGGTGACGCGCGATCATCGCAAGTGCCTGGTGGTGGATGGCGAGATCGCCTTCGTCACCGGTCTGTGCGTGGGGCAGGCGTGGGAAGGCCGGCCGGAACGCGGCCAGGCGCCGTGGCGGGACACCGGGGTCTCGCTCCGCGGCCCCGCGGTGGCCGAGGTGGCGCTCGCCTTCGCGGACAGCTGGTCCGCGGTGGGTCCTTCCCTGCCGGACGCGGAGGTGATCGGTCCGGAGACGGTCCCGGACGCGGGCGATGTGGATGTCCGGGTGGTCGCCTCCACCCCGGGAAGCGCCAGCCTCTACCGGCTCGATCCTCTCGTGGCCTCCCTGGCCCGGCGCACCCTGTGGCTGACCGACGCGTACTTCGCGGGAACGTCCATCTACGTGCAGGCGCTGCGCGCGGCCGCCGAGGACGGGGTGGACGTGAGACTGCTCGTCCCCGGGCCGGGCAGCGATATCCCCCTGGTCCAGGCCATCTCGCGCACCGGCTATCGCGCGCTCCTCCGTTCGGGCGTGCGGGTCTTCGAATGGAACGGGCCCATGCTCCACGCCAAGACCGCGGTGGCGGACGCGCGCTGGGCGAGGGTGGGCTCGACCAACCTCAACATGTCGTCCTGGGTGGGCAACCGCGAACTCGACCTCGTCATCGAGAACGAGGCTTTCGGCCAGGCCATGGAGGAGATGTTCGCGCTCGATCTCACCAACTCGACCGAGATCGTCCTCGAGCCGCGCCACCGAGTCCGCCCGGCCGGCGGGGTGCGCGTGCGCCGTCCGCGCCGCGCGGGCGGGAGCGCCACCCGCGCCGCCGCCGGGGCCCTGCGCATCGGCAACGCCATCGGCTCCGTGCTCTCGGCCCGGCGCGTCCATCACGACACCGAGCGCTGGCTCATGGGCCAGGGCGCCATTGCCCTGCTGGTCGTGGCCTTCGTGGGGTTCGTGTGGCCGCGGGTGGTGGCCTGGCCTCTCGGGGCCCTGTGCCTCTGGTTCGCCCTCGCCCTTCTCGCCCGGGTCTTTCGCCGACGGAAGCGGAG
>DAORUA010000166.1:0-6273 GCA_035432945.1 Vicinamibacteria bacterium
GGATATCCAGCCCGCCCCGGGCCTGGGTCCTGACTCGACCGAAGCGTGCTCCCGCCTCGACCAGACCCCAACGCTCGAGCGACGTGCGCAAGGCCACGTCGACGCCGCCGCGGTCGAAGCGCGCGCGGTTGATTTCATCTCCAGCGTCCGTGAAGAAGCGCGGCCGGTCGCGGTTGCTGTAGGCGGTGACCCGGTACCCGAAGCCGGTGACGAGCAGGCGCTCTCCCCGCAGGGAGGCCTCGAGGACCCGCTCCGCGTCGCTCCCCGCGAACAGCAATTCCACCTGCTCCCCGAAGCCCAGTGTGTTCTGGTTGCGCAGGCGGATGGAGCCCTTGGCCCGCTCCCACTCCGTGTATCCCATCCCGACCTCGGCCCGGTTCGGGGCGGCATCCTGCACGCGAAGCACTACGTCCACCCCGTCGCTTCCGGGCGCGAACTCCATCCAGGTGCGGTCGAAGAGATCCGTGGCCTCGATCTTGTCGAAGGCGCGCACCCCCTTCATCATCTCGTAGGGCGGTCCGATGGGGATGTTGAATGTCCGCCGCGCCAGACGGTCGCTCACGCGGCCGCTGCCTTCGACCCTGACCGCGGCGATCCGGGTTCCCTCGAGAACAGGACCGGATGCGGCCCTTCCCGCAGGCGTCGGGTCCACGATGCCCTTCGAGGCGAGCTTCGCGCGGATGGCCGGAATACTCGCCTTCGTGGCCTCGTAGCCCTTCTGGATCAGTTCGTCGAAGTCCGAGTAGTCGGTCGAGGAGTGGTTGCCGAGATCCGGACGCACCAGCACGTCGGCCTCGGCCGAGAAGTCCAGGTATCGGCGGCGCATGAGCACGTCGCTCACCTGCGACGCGACGCCCAGCGCCGACTGGTAGGCCTTGGGCTCGGGCCGTGGGCTGCCGATGTCGATCGCCACGAGCACCTCACCCCCGAACGCCTTCGCGACGTCGATCGGGAGGTTGTTCACGATCATGCCGTCGACGAGCTTCTTTCCCTCCCAGTCCACCGGGGGGAAGGCCACCGGGATGGAGAGGCTGGCCCGGACCGCCCGGGCGAGGTCGCCTTTCGCGAGGATCACCGGTTCGCCGGTCGCCAGGTCCCCGGCGATTGCGCGGAACCGGACGGGCAGGCGGTCGAAGTCGCCCGCGACCGAGTAGGAGGCCGGGGCCAGGTTCTCAATCAGGAAGCGGTTGATCCGATGCTCGGCCAGGAGCCCGCCGGGAAGCCTTACGCCCTTCCAATCGAAGCTCACACCCGCGGCCGACCCGTAGCGGTCCTGCCTTCGGGCCACCGGCAGGGTTCGCCGGTCTGGTCTCCCGCTGAAGAGGGATGCCCAGTCCAGCGACCGCACGATCTGCTCGAGCTCAGCCGACGTTCGTCCGGTCGCGTAGACCCCGCCCACCACCGCCCCCATGCTGTTGGCGGCGATCGCGTCGACGGGAATGCCCGCTTCCTCGAGAGCACGCAGCGCACCGATGTGGGCGATGCCTCGCGCTCCACCGCCCGAGAGGGCCAGGACCACTCGCGGGCGCGCGGGGTCCTTGGGGGCGACTTCCGCCGGGGCCTGCGCCCACGCGGACGATGAACTTGCGGTCAGGAAGAGGGCGGCGAAGGCGAAGGCTCTGGCGTGCACGGTTCTCCCTGGAAGGGTTCAGTCTAGCGAACCAGGCGATCCCGGCCGACCCATCCGATCCCAGGCCCAGCACTCGGTCAGTGCGCCCCGCACGCTGCGCCTTTTCGTGAGGACCGGCAGCCTGATGCCCAGTGGATTCACTGGGGTGCGGCGGTGACGCGCCGCGGAACGTTGAGGGCCTCGGCCAACTCGGTCGCCAGGGGCAGGGCCTGCCGATAGGGCGTATCGGGATCCTCGCGGAACGACTCGGTCTCGACAAGCAGCAGCGGCGCGTCCTTTGGAACCGCGCCCGGCCGCAGGTGAGCCAATACCTGGCAGGAGTGAGCGAGGTACGAACCGTTTCTCCCGACTCTCACCGTCTGGGGCACAGAGCGAAGTTCCAATTCGAGGACGTCGCTGAGCGCGTGGGCCTTTCCCAGGAACGCGCCGCGGATCTTCAGACGGTTTCCTGCCCAGTCGAGCTTCACGGTTCGCCCCGCCTCCGCCGATACGAACTCGCTGGCGAGCCAGCCGAAGAAGAGTCCGGCGAGGCCCAATACGGCCGAGATGATGAGCTTCCCCGAGAGATTGCCAGGGCTTGCCGGGGTGAGCAGCAGCAGCGGGCCCGTCAGCACCAGCAGCGTGAACGGCATGCAGCCGATCGCGATCAGGCCCGCAGGTCTGTGGAACCTCACTTCGCGGCGCGGTTCCCACACCGAGACCCTCGACCGGCTCCTGAACTCCTTGGGCACGAAGGCGGGCATGGTTTCCACAGACACCGCGCGCAGCGCCTGGGGAGCGACGATGTCCCTCGCGTAATCCGCCGGTCCCTCGAACTCGGGCAGCGGTTCAGATCCGGCGACACGGTCCCGCGTGACTTCGACCTCGATATCGCGCTCGTCGCTCCGCAACACCCTGGAGTGGAGGAGGCCCGAAGCCCGACCCATCCGGTATCCGAGATCGGCCACCTCCTCCCGCTTGTTCACGTCCTCCACCGGGAAGGTCACGGAACGGGAGCGCGTGCGTGCGCCTGCCCGCCACCAGACGGTCAGGCGCACTCCCGGAACAAGCGGATTGCGGCCCGCCCTCGTCAGCCGCCAGTGCGGCCGCACGCTCGCGCTGCCTGCGACAAGGCGCACGACGTCCTTTGACTGGATGGTCATGGGCCGGGTGAAGAGAGGGTTCTCCGTCTCCATCTCGATCTCGCCCGCGCGACGGTCCACCCGGAGTTTCACCACGGCGATGAAGTGGCCCCGCAGTCTCTGGTACAGGAGGACTGGGCCGATGAGGGTCAGGGGGGCTAGAAGGAGGAGCCAGGGAAGGTCCGATATCAAACCGTCCACGTTGACGCCCCCGCCGGCGATCATCAGGACCGGCGGAACCATGGCGACGAGGACGATCACGCCCGCCACGAACCCGACGACGGTGAGCACGGTCGCGCGCGGCAGGTTCGCGCGCGGCGACTCCAGCCCAAGGAGGTCCGGTGGTTGGTCGCGGACGATCTTCATGGGCGATTCCGGCGACTAAGAGTTGTAGCCAAGCGACACCTCCCGGGCGGCGAAACTGCCGACTGCCTTTATTGCTTTGGAGCGGCGAACGGACTTCTCGAATCTTTTGACGTCATCGAGACCCCAGCACTTGTCGTAACCCTTGCCGAGCGCTCGGAGATCTTCCGCAGGCGCGTAATGGAAGGCGAGCGTCAGTTCCCAATGGTCGGCATCGCGGTTGTTCGGATCCAGGGAGAGCAGGCGCGCGATGGCGAGTTGGAAGTCTTCGACGCCCTCCTTCTCATGGATGCCCCATGAGAAGCGCAGCAGGTCCCGGCCCACGCCCTCGTAGCCATCGGGTCGTTCGGCCCGATAGAACTCGACCATGACGGCAATCGCGTCCACGGGAGCGAGGCTCATGCGGTCGGGCCCGAGCCTGGCCGGTCCGAGCTGCTGAAGCCTGGCCTCGAACCGGTCCAGGGATAGAGGCGGGGGCGTGCTGGGAGCGCTGGCGGCGTGGCGCGAGGAGTTGGGACTCACATGGACGCCGAAGATCGCGTAGTAGTTGAGACCCTTGAGCGGGGCTTTCACCTCCAGGATCCAGCGGACCTCGCCCCCGGCTGGCGGCCCGATCAGCTCGAGGACGCTCGTCCCTGACACCGTGGTGGAGAGAGCGCCTTCCGGGATCCTGAACGCGAAGGGGATGCCTTTCCGGGGATCGGTCTGCCGGGCGCTCACGTGCATTGTCTGCTCGTCCACGATGCCGTCCCTGAGGCGTGTGGTCATCCCCATGGTGGAAGCGACCTTCTGCACGCACTGCAGCCGGATCTCGTAGTCGCCGAGCGGCTCGAAGTGCACCGGAGAGCGGATAACGCCCCTGAGCGTTTCACCGGGAGCGACGCCCCTGCCCTCGACCTGCATCACTGACTGGCCGAATCGCCGGCCGAGGAGGGTGCCGTGGACTGCAGAGAACAATTGCCTCAGACCGAGCAGGAAGAGGAACACGGGCACCAGGACGGCCGGATTGAAATCGCGGGAGTAGGGGTCGAGCACGAAGCTCATCTGGAGGTGCAAGACCGGGTACGCGATCGATGCCACGGCGGCGCCCAGGACCAGCACCGCCACGATCCAGTCCGTTCGGGTATGGAAACTGGTTCCGTCCCAGACCTCCCGGATGCGGGAACTCGGCGAGGTGCTAGCGTCGTTCACTCCCGCGCCCCGGACGGCGCCCGACAGGGCGCGAATCCCCCGCCTCCTGGCGTCGCCGATAGGCGGGTAGTCAACGGATCACATTACTTTTTCTTCGGGACGTTGAGTTCCGTGAGCTTCGCAACGATGTCGGGACCCGACGACTGCGGCTTCACCGCCTTGTCGATGAAGGCAATCTTGCCGGTCGGGTCGATGTAGAAGGTGTGCCGCCGGGCGAACTGTCGGTTGGGAGGGGCGTCCGCGGCGATGACCCCGTAGGCGAACGCGACCTTCTTGTCGGGGTTCGCGAGCATCGGGAAGTCGGCCTTCTCCTTCTCCGCGAAGCCCTTGTTGTCCTCCAGCGTATCGACGCTGATCATGAAATACGCGGTGTCGAACTGCCGGATGAGACTGCCGCTCTCACGGAGCGAGTTGCATTCGGCCGTTCAACCGCCGGTGTACGCCTTGGGGAACCAGGCGAGAACCAGCCAGCGTCCCTTCAACTCCTTGCTGAGAGAGTAGGTCTTGCCGTCCGTGCCCTCCAGGGTGAAGTCGGGTGCTTGATCTCCGACGTTGAGTTCCTGAGCGCCGGCGGCCGGGGCCATCAGCCCAGCCGCGAGGGCTATCGAAAGAAAACGGAATGCTCGTTTCATGGGGGCCTCCAAGGCCCAGAGCATAGGCGCGGAGACGAGTCTCGGGCCAGCGCCCCAGGGAAAACAAGCAGGCCCGGCAACGGCGACGGATTTCGATAGGCGAGAATCCCGGGTTCATGCCGCGTCCCGCCTCGCCAGCACCCCCGCTCCTGGCTCTCGTCTTCGCCTCGGGTGCTTCTGCCCTCGTGTACCAGTCGCTCTGGCTGCGTGCCTTCGGCCTGGTCTTCGGCAGCGCCACCGACGCCACCGCCATGGTCCTCGCGATCTTCATGGGAGGGCTCGCGATCGGCAGCGCCTGGAGCGGGCGCCGCTCCGTTCGTCATCCCCTGCGCGCGTACGCGCTCGTCGAGATGGGGATCGCGGCCGCCGCCCTCGTCACCCTGCCTCTCCTTCGCTGGCTGCCCGAGGTGTACGCCTCGGTCTCGTTCCTCCGCGGGCTCACAGGCGCACCCGATGTTCTCGCCCGCGCGGCCCTCGCCGCTCTCGTCCTGCTGCCCGCGACGTTTCTCCTGGGGGCGACGTTGCCGCTGGCGGTCGAGGCGCAGTCCCGGCGGGGGCAGGACGAGCACCGGAGCCTCGGACGGCTGTACCTCGTGAACACGCTCGGAGGGGCGCTCGGAGTGCTGCTTGGACCCTTCGTGCTCCTGCCCGCTCTGGGGATGACGGGGAGTTTCATGGCGGCCGCGTTCGTGAGCTTCCTGGTGGGCGGGACGGTGTGGCGGTTCGTGAAGGAGAAGGGCGATATCGAGGCGGGGCCGCGCCCCGCCGATCCCCTTGTCGCGGGCGGGACTCCCGCCCTCTTCGCCGCCCTCGCGGCCGCTTCGGGAGCCTTCACCTTCGGGATCGAAGTGGTGTGGACCCGCTCCCTCTCGCTTGCTCTCGGCTCGTCGGTCTATTCCTTCGCATCCATGCTCCTCGCCGTTCTGCTGGGCATCGCCCTCGGCGCGGTGGTGTACGAGCGCGTGCGCACACGGGCCCGCAGCCCTGCGGCTCTCGTCGGTCCGCTCTTCGTGGCCGCCGGCTTTCTGTCCCTCGCCTCCATGGCGATCCTGGGTCGCCTGCCCGAGGCGCTCCTCGAGGCCATGCGGGTCGTCCCCGTGCGCTTCGAGGCGCACCTCCTCACCGGGCTTCTTCTCTCCCTGGTCACACTGATGCCCGTGACCACGCTCCTCGGCGTGACGTTCCCGTTGCTGCTGAATCGAGCCGGCGGCGGTGGCGCGCAGGCGCGCGCAGGGCGGCTCTACGCCTGGAACACCGCGGGCGCCCTGGCCGGGGCGCTGATCACGGACCTCGCATTGCTCGGGACCTACGGCCTGCAGGGATCGAGCCTCGTTCT
>DAORUA010000166.1:6373-8242 GCA_035432945.1 Vicinamibacteria bacterium
TCCGTGGGCGGGAAGACCGACGCGGGCAGCGGCCAGGAGGACGTGCTCACCCAGAAGTTCATTGCGCACGTGCCCCTGTTGCTTCACCCCGCCCCGAAGAACGTGCTGGTCGTGGGTTGGGGGGCGGGGGCGACCGCGGCGGCGGCGGCCCTGCACCCCATCGAGCGCCTCGTCTGCGTGGAGATCGAGCCTGCCACCTTTCGCGCGGCCTCGTTTTTCGAAGCGCTCTCGGGTCGCGTGCGCCGCGACCCGCGCTTCGAGATCGCTTTCCGCGATGGCCGAAACCACCTCCTGAGGACGCGCGACGCCTACGACGTCATCGTCTCCGAACCCTCGAACCCCTGGATCACCGGCGTCGCCAACCTGTTCACGCGCGAGTTCTACGCAACCGCTCTCGCCCGCCTGCGCCCCGGTGGGGTGTTTGGGCAGTGGTTTCACTACTACCGCTTCGAGCCGGACGATCTGAAGATCGAGTTGCGCACGTTCGCCGCCGTCTTCCCCCAGGTGTCGCTCTGGCTCGTGCCTCCGGTGGTGGGGCCGAATGGGCCCGCGCTCGCGGCCGACCTGCTGCTGGTGGGAAGCCGCGAGCCTCTGGCCCTCGAGTGGCCGCGGTTGCGCCAAGCATTCGCGGGTGCGGTGGGAGAGGATCTACGGATGACGGGCGCCCTGCCCGACGAGGCCGCCCTCGTTGCCTCCTGGACCCTGGGCGATGATGCCTTCCGTCGCTACGCCGACCCCGGTCCGGGAGGCGATCAATCGATGAACACGGACGACCATCCGCGGATCGAGCTTGTGGCCCCTCGACGCAATGTCAGGCCGCCCTCGGAAATCGCGGCGCTCGCGCAGACGCAGTACGAGTCGTTCGTAGCCGCGGCCGGGCGGGAGGCGCCGCCTCTTCGCGGTCTCCCCACCGAAGAGCCGCCGCCCTTCGAAGCCGTTCTCAGCGAGCGATACGCCGGGGCCGCTCAGCCGTCCCGAGCCATCGCCTCCCTGGAGCGCGCTCTTGCTCTCGATCCGTCACTGGAGCGGGCGCTGGAGAGGCTCTCTCACCTCTACATCGATCGGCGCGATTTTCCGGGAGCGGAGAGGACTCATCGCGAGTGGTTGCGGTTGCGTCCGCGCGATGTGGAGGCCTGGCTCCGCCTCGGCGCGGTCTTCGCCCGTCAGTCGAAGTGGGCCGAGGCGCGAGACGCCTTCCTCCAGGCGAGAGCACTGGACCCGAAGGCGCCCGTGGATCCAGCCCTGCTCGAGTACGTCACGCGGCAGGCCGGTGGCAATCGTCCATAGGGAAGCGGCGGCGTAAACTCACAGACCCACGTTCCCCGCTAAGGAGGCGCCCCCCGTGCGCACTATCACCAACCGAGTTGTCCTCGGCCTCACTTTTCTCGCGGCCTCGGCGGACGTTGCCATCGCCCAGTCCCCTGATCTGTACGCCTCGATGCACTGGCGTTCGATCGGCCCCACGCGTGCGGGCCGGACCCGCGCCCTCGACGGTGTCGCCAGCCAGCCCAACGTCTTCTACATCGGCTTCGACAACGGCGGGGTGTGGCGCTCCACCGACTACGGCTCGAACTGGGAGCCCATCTTTGACCGCCAAACGACCGGCTCCATCGGGGCCATCGCGGTGTCACCCTCGAACCCGAACATCATCTATGTCGGGAGCGGCGCCGGCATCATCCGCCCCGACCTCGCCACCGGCGATGGGATGTACAAGTCCGTTGACGCGGGGGCCACGTGGACGCACCTCGGTCTGCGCGACAGCCAGATGATCGCCGACGTGGTGGTGGATCCGAAGAACCCCGACCGGCTGTTCGTGGCCGCGCTGGGCCACCCCTACGGCCCGAACGCCGAGCGCGGCGTTTTCCGGTC
>DAORUA010000167.1:0-4438 GCA_035432945.1 Vicinamibacteria bacterium
GCTCGTGAACGCGGCCCCGTCATGCCAGCGGACGTTCTCCTGGAGCGGCCAGGTCATGCGCACCGAGCCGTCCTTCCCGCGGACCACCCGGCCATTCGCCTCGGTCGGGATCTCCTTCGCGAGGACCGGGATGTACTCGTTGCGTTCGTTGGTGGTGACGAGACCTTCGACCATGCTGAAGCTGATGTCCACGAGGTTCTGGCTGGTGAACACGTTCAGGACGTCGATCTCGCGGTCGTAGGCGACGCGCAGGATCTTTCGCCCGTTGCTCTCCGGAGACGAGCCGCGGTCCCGCGAACAGGCGAAAAGGCTCGCCACCACGACCGCCGCGATGGCGAAGGCCCGCCCGCGCCCGGTCATTCGAAGAGCTCGATCGACGCGTTGCTGTGCATGCGGCCGTAGAGGAAGGGCAGGAAGGAGTCGCGGCGATAGGCGCCGATCCGGCTCCAGGCCTTGGTGACCACCCGCTCGCCCCACCAGTACGACCAGATCAGCACCGCCCGCGCGGGCGACTGGATGAACTTCACCCGATTCGCCACCCACCCGTCCCCGCCCACCAGGCTCCGATCGGCCAGGGAGTCCGCCACTTTCTGCGCGGACCAGCCCAGGGCATGGAACTGCCACGCCGCCTCCGTGCCGATCCCCGCGCGGTAGGCGTTCATCAAGGCCTGAACACGATCGTCGTCGCTCTCCATCCAGTCCAGCATGGTGATGCCGGAATCGCCGATGCCTTCGAAGATCGACGAGCTCGCGGAGTTCACGATGGAGAGCAGGACGTCCGCGGACGCCTCGCCGCTCTCGGCCATGGTCGAGCGCAGGGTGAACTGCAGGTAGTGGCCCGGATAGCCCTCATGCACGGCCAGGTGCTTGAGCCCCGGCCGGGTCAGGACGGGATCTACGTTGAGCTCGATCCGCCGGCTCGGGTAGTTGCACCGCGCGTTGAAGGCGACTCCGCTCACCGGGACCACGCGCATGCCGTCCGACCGCGGCCGCGGGATCCTCATGACGCGTTCCTCGGTCCGGGTCCAGGCCTCGTCGAGCAGGCCTTCCAGGACCGCGGGCACCTGCTCGGCGGGCACGCGATTCCTGTCCTCCCAGGCCGCGCATTGCGAACGGAGATCGCCCCCGTAGCCCATGCTCCCGAGCAACGCGCTCATCTCGGCCTGGAGCGCCTCCAACTCGCCGGCCGACGCGGGCTCGGCGGGCACATGCAGGAAGTCGTGAATCTGTTCAATGAACGGAAGTCCGCTCCGACGCCAGGCGATGAAGGCGAGGGTGGAGCGGCAGAGGTCATCGTAGTAGACGCGCCGATCCGGCTCCGCGAGCCCCCGCGCGTCGGCGCGCAGTTCCTCGAAACCGCGGGCGGCATCCGCGTAGCTCGCGAAGGCGTCGGCTGCGTACCGTCCCTCGGTGTCCAGATTGACCACGGCGAGGCCCTCGCCGTCGGCGCTTTCTTTCCGGTAGAGCGCGTCGACCCCCAGGAGCGCGGTCATCGTGCGTCGGCCAAGGGACAGGGTTTCCCGGCTGAGGAGGCTCATGGTCACGCCCGCCGAGGCTCCGCCGCCTGCTTCATCGCGGTCGCGATCAGGCTCACCGGGATCGAACCGTGGGACAGGAACGTGTCGTGGAACCGTTTGAGGGAGAAGTGCCGACCCTCGATGGCCACCATGTCCTCCCGGAGGCGGTGGATGGCGTCGCGGCCCATGAGGTACATCACGGAGGCTCCCGGGAACATGCTGTTCTTCACCGCCTCCGCCATCGCGGCCGCGGGGGGCATGAGCGCGTGCTCCTCATAGAACCGGGCGGCGTGTTCGAGCGTCCATCGGCCTTCGTGCAGGCGCACGTCCACGATGGCCCGGGCGCACATGCGGGCCCGGCCCTGCAGCTCCGCGTACCGCTCGAGCGGGGTGAGGAAGCCCGCCTCGCTCATGAGGTCGGTGGCGTAGCAGGCCCATCCCTCCGCCATGGTCCCGCCGCACAGCAGAGCGATGCGCGAGGCGCAGTCCACCGCGGCCATCCGCCCGATCCGGGAGGCCGAACGAAAGGCGTGGAAGTTCTGGACGTGGTGGCCGATGCCGCCGTGATGGATGACGTGGTTGAGCCGGATGACCGAGTCGTTGTGCGTCTCCAGGAAGCGCTGCCGCGCTTCCGGCGCCTGGGTGCGATCGAAGGGAGCGATGAGGTAGTCGTGAACCGCGGGCCGTCCGAGCGGGGCGGGTGAGCGGTAGAAGAGGAAGTACAGGTAGGGCGCGGCCGCGCGCACCCACCCCGGGCGCTCCGCGTAGCGGAGCGGGAAATCCGGCCAGGTGAGCAGGCCCTTCGCTTCGGCAAACTCGCGGGCCTCGTCCCAGAACCGCTGATACCGGCCTTCGTACTCCCCGGCCGGGGGCCGGTGCGCCTTCAACCCGGCCAGCACGGCGGCGGGCGAGTCCACCCCGAAATCGCGGGCCTGCTCGAAGAGGGCCGCGCTGGCCTCCGCGAGAGCGGCGCGCGCGTATCGCTCGATCCCCGCGGCATCCTCCTCGAGGAAGTGTCCCTCGCTCAGATGAAGGGCCAGGGCCTCCTCGCCCACCGCGACCTCGTCACGCTCGCGGGCCCGCAGGTCGCTCTCGAGCCAGGCCTGGAACTCCTCGACCGCTCCCCGGGCGCGCGCGGCGGCCAGGGCGAAAGGGCCGGATTCGACGGCCGCGCCGTCCGCGAACTTCGGCAGTCCCTCGTCGAACAAGGCGAGGGTTCCCTCGCACTCGCGGAGGGCGCGCTCCGTCCACGCGCGCGGGGCGGCGTCCACGTTTTCTTTCGCCTGCTCGAGCAGGCGCGGGATCGCCTCCAGCCGCTCGACCGCGGCCGCCACCCGATCTCGCAGGGGCGCGTAGTCGGTCAGGAACAGCGAGATGACACCGAACGCCGCCTCGCCGGTGTACAGGCTCGGATTGCCGCGGTGGAAATGGCGGGCGCCGAGCTCCCAGTCCTGGAGCCGGAGAGCGCCCTGCGCGAGGCGCACGTCGTGACGCTCGGCCGCGCCCAGTTCATCGAGGCCGAGGGCCGAGGACTCGGAGAGCAGGGTGGCGACCCGCGCCTTCGCGTCATCGACCGCGGCCTCGGAATAGTCGGGCAGCCACGGATCGAACCGGTGCTCGCCGATGAACGTCGCGCTGACCGGATTCGACCGGTAGTAGTGCTCGAAGAAGCGATCGAGCCAGCGCGCGACGTCCTCGGACTGAGACTGCTGCAGGGAGTTCACGGTGGTTCCCTCCCAAGCATACGGGCGCTGCCGCTAGGGCTGGAGCTTCCCCCCGGTGCCCTTGCCCACCCGCGGGCCCTTGTTGTCACGAGCGGGCGCGCGGTCGAGGTTCGCGACCCGGCGGCCGGTCTCGTACATGAGCTGGCTGATCCGCGCCATCTTGTCGAACTCGATCTTCTCGACGCTGTCGGTATTCGCGTGATAGTCGGGATGGAGGCCGGTGGTGTAGAAGACGATGGGCACGCCCTTGGCCGCGTAGCTGTAGTGGTCGGAGCGGTAGTAGATCTGCTCGGAATCCCCGGGGTCGTTGGCGGAGTAGTCGAGCTTCATGGGCGGCTTGAGCGAGGCGTTGGCCTCCTCGTTCAGGTTGTGAAGCTCGGTGCTGATGCGGTCGGAGCCGACGAGGTAGACCGTGTTCGACTCCTTCGGGTCGTTCTTGTCGTTGCGGCCGACCATGTCCATGTTGAGCTGGGCCACGATCTTCTCCATGGGCACGCTCGGATAGTCCGCGTAGTAGCGCGAGCCCCACAGGCCCCGTTCTTCCCCGGTGTGCCAGACGAAGACCAGCGAGCGCTTCGTCTTCGGCGCGGTCGCGAAGGCCTTGGCGAGGGAGAGGAGGGTGACCGTGCCCGAACCGTCGTCATCGGCTCCGTTCCAGATCCGGTCTTCGATGGCGCCTTCCGTGACCCGGCCCGCGGCTCCGAGCCGACGCTTGCCGGCGGGAGTGTTCCCCGCGGCCGGCGCGTCGACCACCTCGCCCTCGGCATAGCCGACGTGGTCGTAGTGAGCTCCGAAGGCGACATAGGTGTCCTTGAGCTTGGGATCGGCGCCCTCGACGATGCCCACGACGTTCCGGGTGAACTGCGTCCGCACGATCTCGTAGTCGGCGTCGATGCCGAACCTGATGGACACACCCTTGAGAGATACCGCGGGCAGGGGCTCCTGGTTCGCCGCCTTCGCCTTCAGGTCGGCGTACTTCACGTCCGCGCCGCTGAAGAGGAACTCGAAGAACTCGTCCTGGGCGGTGACCACGGGCGGGATTACCTTGTCCAGCCGCTCGACCGTGGTGAAGTCGGGATTGGGCAGAGGCGCGCGGCCGAAGCCGCCGCCGCCACCCGCGGGCGCGGCCGGGGCGGGAGAGGGAGACGGGGAGGGTGCCGCCCCCGGGGGTGGGCCGAACGGCGAGGGCACGAACGG
>DAORUA010000167.1:4538-8224 GCA_035432945.1 Vicinamibacteria bacterium
TACGATCCCTTGTCCCCGCCCGGCTTCACCCCCATCGCGCGCAGTTCGCCCGCGATGTACGAGGCGGCGAGACCGAGGCCCTCGGTGAAGGTGGCCCGTCCCTCGAACTCGTCCGAGGAGATGGCGGAGAGCCACGTCTTGAGATCGGACGCGGTGATCGATTTCGCTCCCCCCGCCGCGGCCTGGACGGCCGGATTAGGGACCGCGGTGATGGCGAGGGCCAGGGCGACGCTCAGGGAAAGGGCACGGCGCATTGAAGACGGGGTCATGGGTTCTCCGGGTAGCGGGCTGGGGATGAAGGGCTAGACCTGGCGCGCCGTGTATTCGCAGCTCGAGACTTCGAACTTGCCGGGCGCTTCGATGTTGAGACTCTTCACCACGCCGTCCTCGGCGACCAGGGAGAAACGCTGTCCGCGGATCCCCATGCCGTGCTTGGTGGCGTCGAGTTCGAGCCCGAGCTTCTTCGTGAAGTCTGCGTTGCCGTCGGCCAGCATGAGGACCTTGCCGTCCGCTCCCTGCGATTTCGACCACGCGTCCATCACGAACACGTCGTTGACCGCGAGGCAGGCGATCTGGCCCACACCCTTCGCCCTGAGTTCGTCGGCCTGCTTCACGTAGCCGGGCAGGTGCTTGTTCGAACAGGTCGGGGTGAAAGCGCCCGGGACGGAGAACAGGATCACCTTCCTGCCCGCGAAAACCTCGGCGGTGGTGAGGGACTTCGGGCCCTCGGCGGTCATGGTGCTGAACGTGGCTTCGGGCAGGCGGTCGCCGACCTGGATGGACATTGGGTTCTTCCCTCGGGGATCAAAGAGTTTGAAAAGAAAGGCGCTCCGCCGAACGGGGAGCGCCGGGTACGAGGGGAATTCTAGCCGTCCGCGCCGTCCGTCCTGGACGGTCGGCGGACTCGACTATACGAGTTGCGTCGGAACCGACACCGGCTGCTTCGTGAAGTACCGGTAGGCAAGGTAGCCGAGTGCCGCAAGGCCCCCCGCCACGATGATCGAGCGGATCACCCTCAGGAGGCTCAGGAACCAGGCGATCCCGATGCCGAAGGCCGCCCACTGGACCCACCAGTGCCCGGGCGACGTGACCAGATTGATCACGAACAGCATGGCGAGAATCATGGGACCCGTAATCAGGAACTTGATGGCGCGAAACGTCTTGTAGCCAGGAATCATCGATCTCATGGGATTCTCCTTACCCGCTGTCAGAAATGACGAGATCGGGGGTCCAAATGTTCGAACGCCCGGAGGCCCGGGCTCAGTCCGCGGGCGCCGCCGCGATCAGCCGCCGTATCTGGGCGACCGCGTAGTCGACCTTCAGGTCGAACAGGCGCTTCCCGAGTTCCGCGGTGGACTTCCGGCCGTCGCCGCTGATGCCGTTGTTGAGCCGCTTCAGGTTCGGGTCGGGGGCCTGGCCGCGGGGCAGGATGGGATCGCCCAGCGCGGTGGCCACGAGGTCCTTGCGGACCCAACCCTTGTCTCCGCCCAGGTACAGCATCTCGGAGGTGTCGGGGATGCCCGCGTGCTGGCTCACCGGGTAGCGGTTCGCGGAAAGCCACGCGTCGAAGTCCGCGTTCGCCTTCGCGTAGACCTCGTCGCCGTAGTACACGTGCTTCCCTTCCGGGGCGTGCTTCACATCGAGCTTCTCCGCCACCGTCTTGAGCTCGGCCTGGCCGCCGCCGTGATCTCCCATGAGGATGACGGTCTTGAAGCCGCTGATCAGGAGCTGCTCGGCCACCTCTTCGTTGATCATCGCGAAGGCCGCGGTGGAGAGGCCGATGGTGCCGGGAAGCTCGGCGCTCGCCCGATTGGGCGAGAAGGGCAGGACCGGCGCGGCGATGGCGTTGCCGAGCTTGAGCGCGATGGCGCGCACGGTGTCGCGTCCCATCAGGGTGTGGCCGCCGTTGACGTTCTGGGGGCCGCGCTGCTCGGTGCCGCCGTTGTAGACGAGGGCGGTGGTCTTCCCGGCCTCGATGGCTTTCTTCACCTCGGGCCAGGTCATCATTTCGAACTCCACCAGCGGGGCGGGCGCGCTCCCCTTCTGGGCGGCGACCGCGGAGGTGGCGAGGGCCAGGGCAAGGATCAGGGACGGGAATTTCAAGGCGATAACTCCAGAGGAATAGGTCGGGCCCGTCCGCCCGACGTGTTTAGCGGCCCGGGAGAATAACTGAAGCCAAACCGCCCGCGGTCGATAAACTGCGTGGATGCGCATCGTCATTGCCATGTCCGGAGGCGTCGACTCGTGCGTCGCGGCCGCCCTGCTCAAGCAGGAAGGCCACGACGTGGTGGGGATTTCGATGCAGCTCCACGACCAGACCGAGGGGCACGGCTCGTCCTTCGGGCGATGCTGCGCGCTCAACGACCTTCACGATGCCAAGCGCGTCGCCTCGCAGCTTGGCCTCCCGCACTACGTCCTGAACCTCGAGGACGCCTTCCGCAAGGGCGTGATCGAGCCCTTCGTCAAGGACTATGCCGAAGGGCGCACGCCCCTCCCCTGCGCGAACTGCAACACCGACGTGAAGTTCGATTCGCTGCTCGCCCGCACCCGGGCCCTCGGCATCGAGCACGTGGCCACCGGCCACTACGCGCGGAAGGACCAGGATCCCTCGACCGGACGGTTCCGGCTTCTTCGCGGCGCCGATCCCGACAAGGACCAGTCGTACTTCCTCTTCGGCCTCACCCAGGACCAGCTCAAGGCCGCGGTCTTCCCGGTCGGCCACCTCCACAAGTCCGAGGTGCGCCGGATCGCGAAGGGCCTGAACATGGCCACCGCGGACAAGCCGGAGAGCCAGGAGATCTGCTTCGTCCCCGACGACAACTACGCGGGCTTCGTCGAGAGGAACCGTGCCGGCGCGCCGGTCGCCGCGGGGACGATCGTCGATCGGACGGGAGCGCGGGTCGGCGAACACGCGGGCATACACAAGTTCACGGTCGGCCAGCGCAAGGGCCTCGGCGTGGGATCTCCCGTCCCGCTCTATGTGCTCGGCATCGATGCCGGAACCCGCGAAGTCACGGTCGGGCCCGAGGAGGCGCTGTTTTCCTCGCGGGCCCGCGTGCGCGACGTCAACTGGCTCTCCATCGCGCCCCCGGCGGCGCCGATCCGCGCCACCGCGAAGATCCGCTACCGCGCGAAGGACGCCGCGGTGACCATCACGCCCGAGGCGATGGGACGCGGAGTCACCCTCGACTTCGACGAGCCCCAGCGCGCGGTCACCCCCGGCCAGGCCGCGGTCTTCTACGACGGGGACGTCTGCCTCGGCGGGGGCTGGATCGAATCGGGCGCGCCTGCCCCCACCCTCGCGCATTGAACCCCGCCTACATCTCGCCGCTCAATCGCGACGTCCCCCCCGCTCGCCCCGGGGAGTTCGCTCCGCTCACCATCGGGAAGATAGGGGTGGCGCCGCCGGTCGTCCTCGCCCCCATGGCCGGCGTCACCAATCCCCCCTTCCGTTCCATCTGCCGCGAGTTCGGCGCGGGCCTCTACGTCAGCGAGATGATCACGGCCCGGCCGCTGGTGGACGGCAATCCGAAGACCGAACTCCTCGCGAGCTTCGCCCCCGATGAGGCCGTGCGTTCTCTTCAGCTCTACGGCGTCGACCCGCACTATGTGGGCGAGGCGGTGCGCGTCCTGGTGAGCGAGGGCCGGGTCGACCACATCGACATGAACTTCGGCTGCCCGGTCCG
>DAORUA010000168.1:0-8222 GCA_035432945.1 Vicinamibacteria bacterium
GGGAACAGCTCGATCGTCTCTTCCTCGCGCACCGGAACCGCGTAGCGGCCGGTGAAGCAGGCCATGCAGTGGCGGGTCCCGTGCGAGTCGCCCACCGAAGCGCTCAAGGCGGTGGGTGAGAGATAGGCGAGCGAATCCGCGCCCACGCGGCGGCGAATCTCCTCCACCGACTGCGACGACGCGATCAACTCGCTCCGGCGCGGCGTGTCGATGCCGTAGTGGCACGGGTGCGTGGTGGGGGGCGACGAGATGCGTAGATGCACCTCCGCGGCCCCGGCCGAGCGGATGAGGTCGACGATCTTCCGCGAAGTGGTGCCGCGCACGATCGAGTCGTCGATGAGGATGACCCGCTTCCCCTCGAGCACCTCGCGCACCGGATTGAGCTTGATGCGGACCCCGAAACTGCGGACCTTCTGCTTGGGCTCGATGAAGGTGCGCCCGATGTAGTGATTGCGCACGAGGCCCATGCCGTAGGCAATGCCGCTCTCCTCCGCGTAGCCGAGGGCGGCGCCGATGCCGCTGTCGGGAACCGGGACCACCACATCGGCCGGAGCCGGCGACTCGCGGGCGAGCCGGCGACCCATCTCGAGCCGCGAGGCGAGCACGCTGCGGCCGAAGACCTTCGAATCCGGACGGGCGAAGTAGACGTGCTCGAAGATGCAGTGCCGGGCCGTGTCCTTGGGGAACGGGAAGTAGGAGCGCAGGCCGTCCTTGTCGATGACCAGGACCTCGCCGGGCGCCACGTCGCGGACATAGGTGGCCTCGATCAGGTCGAAGGCGCAGGTCTCGGACGAGAGGACGTAGGCGTCGCCCAGGCGCCCCAGCGCGAGCGGCCGGATGCCCATGGGATCGCGCGCGGCGATGAGCGCGTTCTGAGTGAGGAAGAGCAGGGAGTAAGCACCCCGCGCCTTGAGCAGGCTCGAAGCGATCGCGTCCTCCACCGGGCCGATGCGGGCGCGCGCGTAGAGATGCAGCAGAACCTCGGTGTCCGAACTCGACTGGAAGATCGAGCCCGCGGACTCGAGCTGCTCCCGCAGCACGTCCGCGTTCACCAGGTTTCCGTTGTGGGCCACCGCGATCTCGCCCCGCTGGCAGCCGATCAGGATGGGCTGCACGTTGCGCTCGCCGCTTCCGCCCGCGGTCGAATAGCGAACGTGCCCGATCGCGGACGCGCCGACGAGCGACGCGATCGTCTCCTCGCGCCCGAACACCTCGCTCACCAGGCCGGTGCCGCGCACCGCCTTCAGGGTCTCGCCGTCGGATGCGACGATGCCCGCCGCCTCCTGACCCCGGTGCTGAAGCGCGTAGAGCCCCAGGTAGGTCAGGTTGGAGGCCTCGGCGTGGCCGAAGACGCCAAAGATGCCGCACTGGTCCTTGAAGTGATCGTCGGTGATCTGGCTTAGCTTCATGGCCGGTTTTCGAACTCTAAGCCGAAAGACTGCGCTCGAGAGAAGTCCACGCGCTCAGAAGCTCGGACACTGAATGGCGCGTCAGTTGAACGCCGCCGGAGCGCAGGGTGAGATGCGATCCGCCGACGACGCCAATTCGCCGGCAGGGCACCCCGGCCTTCGCCGCGCGGGTCTCGACCGCTTCGGGGTCCGGGGTGGAGACGATCATGCGCGAGGGGCCCTCGGAGAAGAGAAGCGCGTCGGTACGCGCGGGCTCCGTCTCGTCGAAGTCGTCGCCGCTCCCCGGATCGCCGAGTTCGAAATCGCCACCGAGGGACGCGCTCTCGAAGTTGAAGCAGCTTTCGGCGAGAGCCACGGCGAGACCGCCATCGGCGACATCGTGGGCGGACGCGAGCTTGCGCGCGGAAACGAGATCGAGGACGACGTCGTACAGGGCCTTCTCGGCCTTGAGATCGAGTTGGGGCAGGGCGCCCGCCACCGTGCCGTGAACCGTCCGCATGTACTCGCTGCCGCCGAGCGAGAGGTCGCTGTCGCCGAGAAGAAGCACGGTATCGCCGGCCCGGGCGAACGCGCGCGAAAGGGCGTGGGTCACCTCCTCGAACAACCCCACCGCGCCGATCACGGGTGTGGGATAGATGGCGACGCCGTCGGT
The DNA here is from genome assembly GCA_035432945.1 of Vicinamibacteria bacterium. Classification (GTDB taxonomy): domain Bacteria; phylum Acidobacteriota; class Vicinamibacteria; order Fen-336; family JAGNNV01; genus JAGNNV01. The sequence goes on from DAORUA010000168.1 coordinate 2,062, forward strand.
CTCGTTGTAGAGCGAGACGTTGCCGCCGGTGACGGGCGCGTCGAGCGCGCGGCTCGCCTCTCCGATGCCTTCGAGCGCTTTCACGATCTGGCCCATGACCTCGGGTTTTTCCGGGTTGCCGAAGTTGAGGCAGTTGGTGAGGCCGATGGGCAGCGCTCCGGTGGCCACGACGTTGCGGCAGGCCTCCGCGACCGCGAGCATCGCGCCCTGCTTCGCGTTCAGGAAGCCATAGCGGCCGTTGCCATCCAGGGCGATGGCGAGGCCCTTCTTCGAGCCGTGGATCCGGACCACCGCGGCATCGGAGACGCCGGGACCCTGGACCGTGCCGGTCTGCACGGTCGAGTCGTACTGACGGTAGACCCACCTCTTGCTCGCGATGTTGGGCGAGCCGAGGATGGCGAGGAAGGCCTTCGCAAGATCGGTCGGCACCGCGATGTCCGACAGATCGCGATCCTCGGCGGGGTTCTTCGGTTCCACCCAGGGGCGGTCGTAGAGCGGCGCCTCGTCGGTCAGGGCACTCGCGGGAATATCGGCCTCGAGTTTCCCGTCCTTGTAGACCTTGACGTGGCCATCGCCGGTGACCACACCCACGGCCTCGGCATGGAGATCCCACTTCTCGAACACCGCGCGGATTTCGTCCTCCCGGCCCTTCTTCGCGACGAGGAGCATCCGCTCCTGCGACTCGGACAGCATGACCTCGTAGGCGGTCATGCCGGTCTCGCGCTGGGGAACCTTCGAGACGTCGAACTCGATTCCCGTGCCCGCGCGGCCCGCGGTTTCGGAAGTGGCGCAGGTCAAGCCCGCCGCGCCCATGTCCTGGATGCCGACCACCGCGCCCGTGGCCATGGCCTCGAGACACGACTCGAGGAGGATCTTCTCCATGAACGGATCGCCCACCTGCACGGTCGGGCGCTTCTCTTCGCTGCCCTCTCCGAACTCCGAGGAGGCCATGGTGGCGCCGTGAATTCCATCGCGGCCGGTCTTGGCCCCGACGTAGAAGACGGTGTTCCCGATGCCCTCGGCGCGGCCGAGGAAGAGCTTGTCCTTCGTGGTCATGCCGAGACAGAAGGCATTGACCAGCGGATTACCCGCGTAGCAAGGCTCGAAAACCACTTCTCCGCCCACCGTGGGGCAGCCGAAAGCGTTGCCATACCCGCCGACGCCGGCGACCACACCGGAGATGATCCGGCGCGTCTTCTGATCGAACGAATCGGAGAAGCGCAGGGAGTTGAGCACCGCGATCGGACGCGCGCCCATGGTGAAGATGTCGCGCAGGATGCCGCCGACGCCGGTCGCTGCTCCCTGGTAGGGCTCGATGAAGGAGGGGTGATTGTGCGACTCGATCTTGAAGACGGCCAGAAGCCCGTCGCCGATGTCGAGGGCGCCCGCGTTCTCGCCCGGACCCTGGGCGACGCGCGGCCCCTTCGTGGGCAGCTTCTTCAGATGGATGCGGGTCGACTTGTACGAGCAGTGCTCCGACCACATGACCGAGAACATCCCGAGCTCGACCAGGTTCGGCTCGCGCCCGAGCAGCGTCTTGATCCGCTCGTACTCGTCCGCTTTGAGACCGTGGGCTTCGAGAGTCTTGGAATCGTGCATGGGGAGGGCGATCTTATTCGCTCCCCTTGCCGGGGCTACGACTTCCGGCCGCGGAGAGCGTCCAGGCTCCAGATCCCCGATCCCTGCGCGGACAGGAAGAGGAAGAGGAAGCAATACAGCGCCGCGAGCTCTCCCCGGTTCTCGATGGGAAGCAGGGCCCGCGTCCCGTGCGACATCCAGTACGCGGAGGCCATCAGTCCGCTGCAGAGGAAGGCGACCGGGCGGGTGAAGAGCCCCAGCATCAGGAGCAGACCTCCGAACAACTCGATGGGCCCCGCGATGTAGGTGATATGGAATGGACGGTCCCCGGAGGAGCCCCCGGGGAAGCCGAACAGCTTCTGGGTGCCGTGCCACAGGAAGAGGAACCCGGCCACGACTCGCAGCAGCGCGTAGGTTTGAGGACCGAACTTCGCCATGAAATCGAGCATGCCCGAGCATACGAGGCCGCTCCAAAAAGCCCTCAGGCGCGGGCAATTGACTCCGCGGGCGGCCCGAACCTATTGTTCCGCCACTTTTCCGGTCGGGGTCCCGGGGGGCCAATGGATCCAAAACAACACGAGGCAAACATGAGCCATACCCGAGTCCTGTCCCGGCGCTTCGCCCTGACCGCTTTCGCTGCGGCCGCCTTCCTTTCGACCGGCGCGTTCGCGCAGACGCCTCCACCCACCTTCCGGCTCCTGACCTTCGAATCGGGAGGCAGCGGCCCGCGCCTCGGCGCGACGCGGGGAAGCGGAGAGCAGGAGGTGGTGGATGTCCACAACGCCATCCTCGCCCTCATCAAGGCCGGCGCCCCGGAGATCAAGGGCCTCGCCCCCGTCCCGCCCGACATGCTCTCTCTCATCGAAGCCGGAGCGCCCTCGGTCGCGGCGGTGCGGGCCGTTCACGACGCGGCCGCGAAGCTGAAGGCGAGCGGCAGGTTCGCGGACGGTCCCACGCATCGGGTCTTCTACCCCGAGCGAAGCATCAAGTACCTGCCCCCGGTCCTGAATCCATCCAAGATCTACGGGGCGGCCGGCGCGTATCTGCGCAAGAACGCCGACGGGACGCCGGGGACTTACGACAACGTCGAGTATCCGAGCTTCTTCCTCAAGCCGCCCTCGTCGATGACCGGTCATGAGTCCGAGATCAACTTCGACGGCCTCCTCACCACGGGCGTGCACGAGCCGGAGATGGCGGTGATCATCGCCAGGACGGCGAAGGACGTCCCGGTGGGCAAGGCCATGGACTACGTCTTCGGTTACACGATCCTGAACGACGTGAGCGCCCGCGACCTCGGTGAGGGCAAGCATCAATCCCAGGGCTCCGTGATCAGCAAGGGCCTCGACACCTTCAGCCCGGTAGGGCCGTACATCACGCTCAGGGAGGACGTTCCCAACGTGGGCAACCTCGAGGTCTACGCGAACCTCGACGGCGTGCGGCACAAGTGGCCGGTGCCGAACGGCAACACCTCGTTCCTCACCTTCGGGGTGGCGGAACAGATCGCGTACCTGAGCGAGCGGCACACCCTCCTTCCCGGCGACATCATCTCGACCGGCGTGCCCCAGCCGTCCGTCCCCCTCAAGGAAGGCCAGACCGTCGAGATCGTGGTCGAGGGCCTGGGAACGCTGCGGAACAAGGTGGTCTCGAAGCCGGCCGCGGACCACGTCAAGTTCCCGGCCCGGAAGGTGGCAAAGGACTGAGTCAGGCGACCGAGGCTTCCCGCGCGGCCGCCGGAGGCTCCGCGGGAGGTTCGCCGTGACCGAACTCCACCCGGGACATCTGTCGTAGCTCGCTCGCGCTCACCAGTCCCTCCCGGTAGCGGGTCAGGAAGTAGTGGATGGTCTCCACCCGGATCCTGATCGAGCCCGAGGGCTTGTTCTCGTCGAGATCCCGGAAGGAGAAGAAGGGAGTTCCCGAGCACTCGATGATCCCCTCGATGGTGGCGAAGATGGGCGCGTCGTGCCCGCACCGGAATGAGCCGATCTCCATGGCGATGAGGTTCGGATGGCGCGCCGCGAACTTCGCGGCCCAGATCTTCGCGTTGGAGTTGGCGCTGTAGGCGTTCTTCCACACGTCGGTGATCTCGCGGGGATTCTGGATCACCCCGGCCCGGACCTCGTCCCCGAAGAGCCGCTCCAGGATGTCGTCATCGACGGGCAGGCTCGAGGGCGTGAAGATCGGGTAGTGGCGCTTCTGGAATTCGGCCAGGATCCCGTGATTGATGCCTTCGTCCGCGTGATACGGGCGGCCCAGGAGCACGATGCCGATCCGGTCTTCGCGCTCCAGGCGCTCCAGCTCCACCCGGGCTCGCGCGCGCAGGTTCGACTGGAAGGTCTCGAGGGCTTCGAATCCGGCGGCGATGGCCCGGCGGTTCTCCTCCGCGGAGAGCCCGAGGACGTCCTTGAAGTCGAGGTACATCTGCCGCTCGAACAGGTCGCGCTGGGCCATGTTCACGAACGTGTTCATGAAGCGGATTCCCTTCCGGGCGAACAGATCCTCCTCCTTGGTGAAGGCGGCGCGGGTCGCGAGAGGCGTGGCCGTGATGGTGGGGCAGATCCGGCAGCCGAGGGCGTTCGCCACTTCCGACGGCACGTCGTCGATCATCGGAAAGAAGATGAGGTCCAGCGGGTTCTTCTCGTGCTTCGCGTGGATGAGGTTGTGGACATGGGGGATGCCGAGCTTGCTCGGGAAACAGGGATCGATGGCGCCGCGCTTGGCCCCCTCCTTGTAGAGCCTCGGCGAGGTGACGTCGGAGAAGACGATGTTCGCGGGATGCACTCCCAGGCTCTCGAAGTACGCCCGGAAGAGGGGCGTCACCGAATACATGCTCACCACCCGGGGAATCCCGATCCTCAGGCTCGCCCGCCCCTTCATCCGCGCGATCCGTTCCTTCTGAGCGGTGGTGAAGGCCAGAGAGGGAAGGGGGTCTGCGATCACGGCCGGCGCATAGGACCTGAAGGCCTCCTTCGCCTGAACCTCCACCAGGTTCGGGGTGTCGGCGGCGGTGGCGTCCGCCTTGTTCTTGATGGCCTTCATGGAGGCCACGTCCTCCACCAGGCCCTTCTCGCACGAGTTGCCGACGATCAGGCGTCGGGCATCCGGGGAGAGCGGAACCTTCGACCCGCCCGGGAGGATTCCGTTGCGCTCCCTTCCTCCCACGCTGATATCGATGAAGGTGCGCAGGCAGGTGTTCTTGCAGAAATGGCAGCGGGTTTCCTCGCTGGTGGTGGTGGCGTAGCTCGTGAGGGCGGCGGACTCGAGTCCCACGAAGTCCGAGACCCGGCCGCCCGTGTGGATGCGCATGGCCTCGAGGCCCGCGCCGATGGCTCCGCTTTCCCCGCAGTGCTTGTGGACGATGATCCGCGGCTCTTCGGCATCGCCGCGGAAGTGCGACTTGATGAAGTCCACCTGGGCTTTCACCGCGGCCAGGTTGTTCTGGGTCCCTCCCTGGAGGATGAAGGTCGTGCCCAGGCGGGCGAGGTTCGGAATCTGGGCCACGTAGAGCCAGATGTTCTTCGGCAGCACCGCGGCGAGTCCGGCGAGGATCTGTTTCGGCGTCCAGCCCTGGCGCTGGAAGTTGACGATGTCGGACTGGAGGAACACCGCGCACCCGTAACTGAAATTCGGCATGGCGTCGGCGGCGAAGGCCACGTCCGCGTACTCGTCCACCGTGACCCCCAGGGAGAGGGCGGTGCTCTGGAGGAAGTACCCGTTCCCCGCCGAGCACTGGGTGTTGAGCTTGAAGTCCTTCACCTGCCCGTCCTTGAGGATGATGATCTTGATGTCCTGGCCGCCCACGTCGCAGATCACGTCCGCGTGGTCGTAGAAGTGAAGAGCGGACGCGGTATGGGCCACCGTCTCCACGATGGCGACGTCCGCTCCGAAAGCGCTCTTGAGGACATCCTTCGCATAGCCGGTGACGCCGAAGCCCGCGATGTCCAGAATCGCTCCCTGGCCCTCCACCGCGCTCCGCAACCGGCCGATGATCTCTTTCGTGTCCGCGATGGGGTTCCCCTTCGAGAGTTGATAGACCTTGTGCAGCACCTCTCCATCGAGGCCCATGAGAACGCCCTTGGTCGAGGTGGAACCCCCGTCAAGGCCGAGGAACGCCCTGACCACCTCGCCGCGATCGAAGGTCGCGGGAATGAACGGCTCCTTCCGGTAGCGCTCCTTGAAGGCCTTGAGTTCCTCGGGACTCCGGCTGAGCGCTTCCGAGAAGACGATCCCGTGATCGGACTGCCCGCTTTCCACATGCTTCGTCAATTCGTCGAGGCCCTTGTATCGGCCCACGCTCTCGCTCTCGCTCTCGCCTTTCGCGTACTCGACCGATCCGATGGCGGCGAAGTACTGCGCGTCCTCGGGAACGATGATGAGGTCCTCGGGACCCATCCCCTCCGGCAGGATCACGTCCCGCTCCTTCCACAGCGGGGGGATGTTGGCGCGCCAGGCCTCGAGCATCCCCTCGATGAAGGTGTTGGGCCCGCCCAGGAGCAGGACCCACGGGCGCAGGGTGTGGCCCCGGGTCAGCACCGACAGGTTTTGTCCCACGATGGCGTCGAAGAGGCTCGCCATCAGCTGGTCGG
>DAORUA010000169.1:0-8200 GCA_035432945.1 Vicinamibacteria bacterium
CTGCGGACCGCGCAGCGCGCGCCCGACATGTTCGGACGGCTGCTCGCGGCCGGGCTCTCCATGACCATCGTTTCCCAGGCCTTCATCAACATGAGCGTGGTCCTTGGCCTTTCTCCCACCAAGGGCATTCCTCTTCCCTTCTTCTCCGCCGGAGGCACATCGCTCGTGCTGTGTCTCCTTTCCGTCGGCCTCGTGCTGAACGTCTCGCAACACACGGACTGAAGATCTTGAATTCCCTCATTCTCATTGCCGCGGGCGGAACCGGAGGCCACGTCTTCCCGGGCCTCGCCGTGGCCGAGGAGATGGCCACGCGGCGGCCTGGGGTCCGCGTCGAGTTCGTGGGGTCGACCGCACCCCTTGGCCTCGAGCGGCGCCTCGTGCCGAAGGCCGGGCTCAAGCTCCACCTCCTGCCCGTCCTCCCCCTGAACACCGCGTCGATCGCCGCCCGCCTTCGCGGGATCGTCCTTCTGCCGCTGGGCCTGCTCAGGGCGTTCTTCCTGCTCCTGCGTGCGCGGCCGAGCGCGGTGCTCGGCATCGGCGGCTACGCTTCCGGCCCCCTCGTCCTCATGGCGAGCCTCCTGCGGATTCCCACCGTCCTGCTCGAGCCCAACGCCATCCCCGGTTTCACCAACCGGATCCTGAAGCCCTTCGTGCGGCAGGCCGCCTGCGCCTTCGAATCGACCCTTCCCCGGTTCGGGGACAAGGGCGTGCTCACCGGCAATCCCGTCCGTTCGTCCTTCAAGGCCCTGCCGCAAAAGCCTCATCAGCCTCCGCTTCAGCTTCTCTGCTTCGGCGGATCGCAGGGCTCGAGGATTCTCTCGGAGGCGCTGGTGAAGGCGCTCCCTTCACTGCCGGGCGAGGCGGCGCTGTCGATCGTGCATCAGACCGGGCCGACGCAGCTCGAGGCCATCGCGGGCGCCTACCGCGCCGCGGGGCGAAAAGCCGAGATCGTGCCCTTCATCGACGACATGTCGGAGGCCTTCGCGAACGCGGATCTCGTGTTGTGCCGCGCGGGGGCCACGACGCTGGCCGAGCTGACCGTGGCGGGCAAGGCCGCGATCCTGGTGCCGCTCCGCTCCGCCGCCGACGATCACCAGACCTGGAACGCGAAGGCCCTGGTGGCCGAAGGCGCGGCGGTGATGCTGTCCGAAGCGGAGCTTGGAGCGCTCGGCCGGACCGTGTCCGATCTCGTGGCCGATCCGGAGAAGGTCCGCAGAATCGAGGATCGGTCGCGCTCGCTGGGCAAACCGGACGCGGCGGCGCGGGTCGCCGATCTCCTCTCCTCCTGGGTGGCCGCGGCGTGAAGATCCTGCCCCTCTCCGGCCCGTTCCATTTCGTCGGCATCGGCGGATCTGGCATGAGCCCGCTCGCCGAGATCCTGCGCGTGCAGGGCGAGACCGTTTCCGGCTCCGACGAGAAGGGTTCGGACACCACGTCGAGGCTCCAGGCCATGGGGGTCAGGGTCCATCACGACCACGACGGGAGCAACGTCGAAGGTGCGCGCTGCCTGGTGGTGTCATCGGCGATCAAGGAATCGAATCCGGAACTGAGGGAGGCGCGCGCGCGCGGGATCCGCGTAGTCCACCGGGGCGACCTCCTGGAGGCGGTGATGGCGCCCTTCGCCCGGCGGATCGCGATCTCGGGTTCCCACGGAAAGACCACGACCACCGCGATGGTGACGGGGATCCTGGAGGCCGCGGGCTTCGATCCCACCGCCCTCGTGGGAGGCAAGCTGAAGGGCTCGCAGTCCGGAGCCCGGGTCGGAAACGGCGATGTGTTCGTGGCGGAAGCGGACGAGTCCGATCGCTCTTTCCTGAAACTGCATCCGACCCTGTCCCTCGTCACCAACGTCGACCGCGAGCATCTCGACACCTACGCGGACATGGCGGACGTGACCGCCGCGTTCACCACCTTCGCCTTGAGCGTGCCCGCCCAGGGAACCGCGGTCCTGTGCGCGGACGATCCGGTCACCGCGCGGATCGCGAAGGCGGGCGGCGAGCGAAGCCTCACCTACGGCTTCAGCGAAGCGGCAGACGTGCGCGGCAGCGTGGTCATGCGGGAAGACGGGTTCCCGCGCGTGCACGGCCAGGGGCCCGCGGGGGAATTCGAGTTCACCCTCGGCGTGGGCGGAGAGATGAACGCATTGAACGCGCTCGGAGCCATGGCGGCGGCGCAGAGCCTGAGTGTCGCTCCTGCCCTCGCCGCGCGCGCGCTCGCCTCCTTCCGCGGCGTGGCGAGACGGCTCGAATGGAAAGGTCGAAAAGACGGCGTCGATGTCTGGGACGACTACGGCCATCACCCCACCGAGATCGTCGCGACCCTCAAGGCCCTCAAGACCCGGAACCCGGGCCGGCGCCTGGTGACCCTCTTCCAGCCTCACCGGGTGACCCGGACCCGCTCGCTCTGGAACGAATTCACTTCGGCCTTCTCCGCGACCGACGAGCTCTGGCTCGCGGACATCTACGCGGCCGGCGAGGACGGCGAAGCCGGCATCACCGCCGAACGCCTGGTGCGCGCGATCGTTCAGAACGGTCAGAGAGCCCATTTCGCCGGCGGCCTCGAGGAGGCCCGCGCGAACATTCTTCCCCACCTGCGGGACAACGACGTGTTCCTGACCCTCGGCGCCGGCAACGTGGTGGAAGTGGGCGAAGCGCTCCTGTCCGAAGGACGGCCCCGCTCATGAGCTCGACCCGCGGTCTTCCCATCGGCCCTCCGCCCCGGGACCTGCCCCTCCAGAGCATGTCCTCGGACGGGCCCTTCTTCCGCCCCCCGCGGCTCTCCCGCGCCAAGCGGGAGAAGCGCTCCGGCCTTCGCCGGGCCGCCATCTTCATCCAGGTCGGCGCCGCGGTCTGCGCCGCGCTCGTGGGCGCCTACCTCCTCACCGAGCGATTCGCCATTCCGAACCGTTTCCGGATCGCGAGCATCGAGGTGAAGGGAAACAAGTTCCTCTCCGAGGGCGAGGTCCGCGAGATGCTCGGGCCCGCGATGGGCGGCAACCTGATGGGCGCCGACCTCGAAGCACTGCGGGCGAATCTCGCCGCGTCCCCCTGGGTGGGAGGCGCCATCGTCCGCCGCAAGCTTCCCGACACCCTCCTCGTCGATGTCACGGAGCGCTTCCCCATCGCCCTCGCCGAGACCGACCAGCTCTACGTGATGGACTCTTCGGGCGAGCTGATCGACCTCCTCGGGCCGCGCACCGCGGGTTTCGACCTGCCCATCATCCGCGGTCTCGGCGGGGTGTCGGTCGAGGTGCGGCGCGACCGCGCGCGCCGGGCCAGCACCCTCCTCGAGGACCTGGGCGATCTCTCCTCCGAGGTTTCCGAGATCTCGGTGGACCGCTCCGGCGACCTCATGGTCGTGCTCCGCGGCGATGGCTCGGTGCTCAAGCTCGCGGAGCCGCCCTACCGAAAGCGCGTTCTGTCCTTCCTCGCCCTGAGGCAGAAGCTCAAGGAACGCTGCCCGGACGCGGAGTACTTCGACCTGCGTTTCAAGGACCGGATCTACGCGAAGCCCGCGTCCCGCGACGAAAAATCTGATGTCAGCCCGGAAATTTTGAATTAAGTACCAGAGAATAAGGAACCAGAAGAACATGGCTCGAAAGAACGACCGGTACATCACGGGTCTCGACATCGGCACGCACAAGGTGTGCGCGATCATCGCGGAGGCGATGGACGATCGGCGCCTCAACGTGGTGGGCGCGGCCCACACCGAATCGAAGGGCGTGCGCAAGGGTGTGGTCATCAACCTCGACGCCACCGTGGAGTCGATCAAGAAGGTCATCGAGCAGGCCGAACTGATGGCCGGAGTCGAGGTGCAGCAGGCAAGCGTCAGCATCGCGGGCACCCACATCAAGAGCGTGAATTCCCGCGGCGTCATCGCGGTCTCCGCGCGCAACCGGGTGATCGAGAAAGAGGACATCCGGCGCGTGATCGACGCGGCCAAGGCAGTCTCGATTCCGCCCGACCGCCAGATCCTTCACGTCCTCGCCCAGGAATACGTGGTCGACGACCAGGAGGGCATCGGCGATCCCTCCGGCATGAGCGGCGCGCGTCTCGAAGCCAACGTGCACGTGGTCACCGCGTCTTCGACCTCGACCCAGAACACGATTTCCTGCCTGCATCGCGCGGGACTTGAAGTCGAGAGCACGGTTCTCGCTCAGCTCGCGGCGGCCGAGGCCTGCGTCACCCAGGACGAAAAGGACCTCGGGGTGGCGGTGGTGGACATCGGCAGCGGCACCGTCGACATCGCGATCTTCGAGAAGGGCTCGCTCTGGCACACCGCGGTGCTCCCCATCGGCGGCGAGCACTTCACGAACGACGTCGCGGTGGCCCTGCGCACCGGTGTCACCGAAGCGGAGCGGGTGAAGAAGAAGCACGGCTGCGCTCTCGTCTCCCTCGTGCCCGAGGAGGACATGATCGAGGTCCAGAGCGTCGGCACCAAGAAGGCCCGGATCATGGGCCGGCAGCTCCTGGCCGAAGTGCTCCAGGCGAGGACCGAAGAGGTCTGTCAGCTGGTTCTGGCCGAGATCCGGAAGTCGGGCTTCGACCAGTCGCTCAACGGCGGGATCGTGCTCACCGGCGGCGGGGCCATGCTCGAGGGCATGGTGGAGATCGGCGAGCAGATCTTCGACCTGCCGGTGCGGCTGGGCACGCCTTCCGGGATCACCGGCCTCGTCGACGTGGTGTCTTCGCCAGCCCACGCCACCGCGGTCGGCCTCGTGCTGCGCAGCCACCGCGCGCGCCTCGGGGAGGGCCGTCTGCTCCAGGAGATGCGCGGGACGGGCACCTTCGGGAAGCTCACGGGCCGGATCAAGGACATGTTCTCGGGGCTCTTCTGAGCGGGAAACCAGCCATGACCCTGAAGGACTCCGGTTCGCGGCCGCTGGACCGGCCCTTTCTGGCCCGACGTGAGGACGCTCACGCGGAACGCGAGGCGGAACTGAGAGAGTCGCTCGAGTGCGAGATGTGCGGGGCTCCCGTCATCGCCAACCACTGCAAGACGATTTGTTTACGGTGCGGTTTCATGACTGGATGTTCCGAGGGGATTTAGCCTTAAACTTGCGAATCGGCCTTTTCTCCACAAAGACGTTGTGTTTCGGGGATCAAGGCTTCTGGGAGGCTTGATGAGCGCACAAGAAAAAATCTCGCGCATCGTTCTCGCCGAGGATGAGGCCAGGGGCGCCTGCATCAAGGTGGTCGGCGTCGGGGGCGGCGGCGGCAATGCCATCACCCGGATGATGGAGGCGGGGCTTCACGGGGTGGAGTTCATCGCGGTCAATACCGACCTGCAGGCGCTCAAGTCGAATCGCGCCGCGGTCAAGATCCAGATCGGCAGCAAGCTCACCAAGGGCCTCGGCGCCGGAGCGAATCCCGACGTGGGCCGGCAGGCCGCGGTCGACGACACCGAGAAACTCGCGGACGCCCTCGAAGGCGCGGACATGGTCTTCATCGCGGCGGGCCTCGGCGGCGGCACCGGCACGGGTGCGGCTCCCGTGGTCGCGTCCATCACCGGCCAGCTCGGCGGCGGCGAGAACAACCTGCTCACCGTGGCCGTGGTCACTCTCCCCTTCAAGCTCGAAGGCAAGCGGCGCATGGATCAGGCCCTCGACGGCCTGGCCAAGCTGCGCGAGTCCGTGGACTCGGTCATCGTGATCCCGAACGATCGCCTTCGCGAGACCGTGGCTCGTCAGACCCCCGTCTCGGAGGCCTTCCGGATGGCCGACGACGTGGTGCGGCACGCGGTCCAGGGCATCTCCGACATCATCACCATTCCCGGCCTCGTGAACCTCGACTTCGCCGACGTGCGCGCGGTCATGAAGAGCATGGGCGCCGCGGTCATGGGCACGGGCATCGCCGAGGGCGACAAGCGCGCCATCGAGGCGGCCCGCCGCGCCATCGAGAATCCCCTGCTCGACGACAGCTCCATCGAGGGCGCGCGCGGCATCATCGTGAACATCACGGGCGGCCCCGACCTCTCGCTCGACGAGGCTTCGGAGGCCACCGAGTTCATCACCCGCGCCGCCGATTCCGAGGCGAACGTGATCTACGGCATCGTCATCGACGACCAGATGCGCGACAAGGTGAAGGTCACGGTGATCGCCACCGGCTTCCGCCGCCCCGCCCTTCCCGTCACTCCCGTGGATCTGTCGAACTACCGTTTCGGCGAAGCGGTGTCCCCTTCGGCGGCGGCCGCCGCGGCAGCCGCGGCGGCTTCGGCCCCTGCGGTGCAGGCTCAGGCGCCCGTGGTGGGAGCCCCCGTTCCCAATCCATCGTCCTTCTACCGCAAGACTCCGCAGCATCCGATGGCGAACCCGGCCCCCGGCCCGGACACCTCGAACCTGGACGTGCCCACGTTCCTGCGCCAGAAGCAGGGCAACGGCTAGCAGGGTGCGCAGCACCCTGCGTGTCCCGGCGCAAGCCGGGATCCAGCACTAATAGGAGCATTCAGGCGCGGCCCTGTAACCTGCTCGCTTGGCCAAGACGCTCCCATTGCCTGAAGCTAACGACTTCCGGGCCTCCCGACTCGGTTCCGAGATCCATCTCCGGCCCGGGAAGACCCACGGTTCGCTGAGGGTCGTCCTCGCCTACCCGAACCTCTACTACGTCGGGATGTCGAATCTCGGGTTCCAGGGCGTCCACGCGCACTTCAACAGCTTCCCGGAAATCGTGTGCGAGCGCGCCTTCCTGCCCGAGGAAGAGGAGCGCGGCTCGATCCGCACCCTGTCGAGCTTCGAGACCGGGACCCCCCTTCGCGACTTCGACGTGGTCGCGTTCTCGGTGGCCTTCGAGAACGACTACCTCCACATCGTCCAGATGCTGAAGATGGCCGGAATCCCCCTGCGGGCGAAGGACCGGGGGAAGCGCGACCCCCTGATCCTCATGGGCGGCTCCGCCACCTTCCTGAACCCCGAACCGCTCGCCCCCTTCGCGGACGTGATCGCGATCGGCGAGGGCGAGGTCCTGGTGCCGAAGATCGTCCAGGCATGGCTCGGCGGGAGCGGCCCTCGGCTCGGCCTCGAAACCCTCAAGGAGAAGGACGGCTTCTACGTGCCCGAGCGGCACGAGGTCCACTGGAACGAGGACGGCACCATCGCCAAGGTCGATGGCCCGGGCCGGGCCATGCGTCAGCGCGCCTATCCGGGGGCCATGGACCTGCCCCAGACCACCATACTCACGCCCCACACCGAGATGTCGATGAAGTTCCTGATCGAGATCTCGCGCGGATGCCCGTGCATGTGCCGGTTCTGCTGGGCCGGGTACAACTACCTCCCGGTGCGCGGCTTCTCGAGAGCTACCATCGTCGAGCGGGCGACGCAGGTCCGGGAGTTCACCAACAAGATCGGCCTCGTCTCCACCGCGATCTGCGATCACCCCGAGATCAACGGCATCGTCGACGATCTCTCCGCTCTTGGCTTCCAGGTCTCGGTGGCCTCGCTCCGGCTCGACGATCTCTCGCCGGAGTTCGTGTTCAAGCTCGTCGACACCGGAGTCGAGGGCCTGACCCTGGCCCCCGAGTGCGGTTCCGAGCGGATGCGGAAGATCCTGAACAAGCAGTTCACGAACGAAGACATCCTGTCGAGGGCCCGCTGGATCTTCGAGAACGGCATCCAGAACCTGAAGCTCTACTACATGGTGGGCCTGCCCTTCGAGACCCATGCCGACGTCGAGGCCATCGTGACCCTCACCGAGCAGATCCGCGAGATCATGCTCGAGGTGGGCAAGCCGCGCGGACGCGTGGGCCGGATCCACGCCTCGGTGAATCCCTTCATCCCCAAGCCGGGCACGCCCTTCCAGTGGCTGGGCATGGAGAACGTGAAGGAATCCGACGAGAAGCTCCAGTACCTGCGCAAGGCCTTCGCGAAGATCCCGAACGTCGAGGCCATCTGCAAGAGCGCCCGCACCGGCTTCCATCAGACCATCCTGGCCCTCGGGGACCGGCGGGTGGCCGACGCCATCGAGTACGCAGTGCTGAACGACTGCGATCTCAAGCGGGCGACGAAGGCGGTGGGGATCGATCCCGCGTTCTACGTCTACCGCGAGAAAGCGAAAGACGAAGTGCTGCCCTGGGACATCATCGACAACGGGGTGAGCCGCGACTACTTCTGGAAGGAACTCGAGAAGTCGAGGCGAGAGGTGCTCTCACCCCACTGCCCGGAGATCCAGGGCTGCATCCGCTGCGGAGTGTGCGAGGAAATGCCGAA
>DAORUA010000170.1:0-8152 GCA_035432945.1 Vicinamibacteria bacterium
GCCCGCGACCGGCCGGGCCAGGCCCCTCCGCGTCACCGCCGCCCGCGACTGACCTGCCGGCTCAGAAGGAAAGGGACAACTGGACCCCGCGCGCGCGCCGGGCCACGATCGGGGCCACGTGCAGGGAGGCGCCCTGGCCTGACCCGCCCGCGAGCGGCCGGCTGTTGACCCTCACCACGGTGCGGCCCACGATGTAGCCGAGGGTCGCGCCCGCCATCACGTCGCTGAAGTAGTGCATGTCCTGTTTCATGCGCGAAGCGCCCATGACGCCGGCGAGCAGGTAGGCGGGGACGCCCATCTTCCACCCGTAGTGCCGCTCGGCCACGGTGGCGAGGGCGAAGGCGTTCGAGGTGTGACCCGAGGGAAACGACTGGTCGTTCGAGCCGTTGGGCCGCGTTCGTTGGGCCACGAGTTTGATGGACTGGAAGTAGACGACGTTCATGACCGCGGCGTCGAGCGCGTCGTAGGTCGCGGCCCGGAAACGCGTGTTCTTCGAAATGCGGCCCGCCGTGAACAGGGAGGCGACGAAGACGCTGCTCCAGACTGGGCCGCCCCCGGTCTCGAGGGCCTGTCCCCAGCCATCGCCAGGCTCGGGGTTGATCCAACCCCGCATGTCCTCGTCGAGGACCCAGGCGCCCCCGGTCGCGACGCCGCCGACCACGAGGGGCATGAGGGTGTCCCGATGAAAAACGCCCAGGATGCCGCGGCCGAGGTTCGCGGGCAGGCGGCGCAGCGTGCGCAGACCGTCTTCACCGGCCACCGTTGCCTTCTTCTCCGGACCGGTCGCGGTCTGCTCCGCGGCGGGGACACGACTTCCCAAAGCGACTGATATGGCCAGAGCCAGAGCCGCGACCTGCTTTCGAATTCGCCTTCGAGTCTCGCGGTCGTTCATGTGACCGCTCAGAACGTATAGCCGGTGGTGAAGTAGAACTTGATCCTTCCTTCCGTGCTCGTTGCGATCGATCCGCGGAAAGCGAGCCCGGGAACGCCCATCACCTCGGCCAGAATGCCGCCGCCATATCCCTGGTGCCAGAGGTCGGACTCCTGGCCTTCGAGCCAGACCCGGCCCACGTCGTAGAAACCGAAGAGCGCCCACTGGATGGGCAGGACCGGCTTCCGGCGGTGTCCGAGCCAGTAGCGCATTTCGGCGTTGCCGTAGAGCGAGGAGTCGCCGCGGAAGCGGTTGGTGTCGAAGCCGCGGACGCTGTGGCTGCCTCCGATGACCGCGGACTCGAAGTAGGGATACAACCCCCACACCTTGCGGCCGCCGACCCGGACTCCGAGAACCGCCCGCTCGTTGCCGAGGAATCCCGCCAGGCTCCCATCGATGCCGCTGAAACTCTCGGTCGCGTCCATGGCCTTGGGCGTGTAGAAGCCCTCGCCCACGATCAGCACGCCGCTGTGCTTCTTCCCGCCCTCCGTCGCCTCGGGCTTGACCAGGGCGGCCTGCCCGAACATGCCGGCGGAGCGCCCCCGGCTGTCGTACTCGAATCCGGCGCGCAGTTTGATGTCCTGGAAGGTTCCCGAGCCGTAAGGCTGCTCCTCCGCGATGACGGTTTGCTCTTCGCCCTTTGTCTTCAGGCCCTGGAACTCCGCGCCCAGGTACAACTGCGCGGTGCGGCCGGGTGTGAATCGGAGCGACGAGAAAGCCGAGTAGAGGCTCGTGTCCACCAGGCGTTGATCCTTTTCCACGAACTCCGTTTCGTTCCCGACGCCGAAGTAGTTCAGGTTCTCGATGCCGGAGGCCTTCAGGTCCACGCGCGCGGTGGTCGAGGATTCCCCGAGACGGAATTCTCCCGAGTAGCTGGCCCGGACATTCTTATATCCCGACGAGAACATGACATTGGCGGTCTGCAGGTTCTTCCACGGGTGCTGGCGGAAGCCCCAGCTCGTCCGCGAGAAACCGCCGCCGATCATGAGCTCCTGGTCCGGCTCCCACCAGAGCTGGATGATGGGCATGGTCCAGTGGCCGTACGCGCGCGGTTCGAGCCAGGGACGGCTCTCGTCCGGCGCCGGGTTCTTCCAGGGCTTCTCTTTGACGGAGGTCCCCGGTCCCCGCACGAACGTGTTGGCGCCGTCGGAGTCGCGCAAGTCGGTCCCGCCGCTCTTCGAGTCGTCGAGGACGTCGTCACCCCAGCCGCCCATGACGCGCAGAGTGATGTCGCCTTTCTTTGGCCCGCTGGTCACCAGACGGTCGTTGCCGCCGAACAGGTAGACCCGGATTTCCTTCGTCTCTTTCGGCGAGAAGAGGCGGTGGAAGGAGCGTTCACCCGGCGATCCGTCGGGCTTCAACAGGGTCAGGGTCACGTCGAGCGAGCCGTCGTCGAGGCGGCGGATCTCCGCCAGTTCGTTCTGGTTGCTTCCGCGCACTTCCACGCGGTCCGCCAGATGCAGATAGAACTTCCGCGCGAAGGCCGCCAGACCGTCGCGGCGCTTCTTCAGATCGCGCGCCATCTCCGCTCCGTCGATCGCGTACCACTCGGCGGGCATTTCGCGCACCGCGTCGTCGATCACCTTGTCCGTCATCTGCGAGGCCACCTCTTTCGCCAGCTCCTCGAAGACCGCCCACTCCACGTCCGCGGGGAACCACCGGGTGACATCGACGTTGTTCATGGTGAGCCCTTCGATCCGCCCTGGGTACTCGCCGGAGTAGCGCATGAAGAGGGGGACGACCGACCGCGAGTAGTCCAGAGCCTTCCCCTCGTAGTGGGTGAAGGCCTGGTCCGCGTCTTCGGGCAGAGGCTCCCAGAGCGGCTTGCCGGGAGTGTGCGCCCATCGCCACTGCTGCTGATGGCGGTCCCAGTTCCCGATCGCGACGTCGAAGAGCCGGGCCTTCACGAAGGCGCGGCTGTCGACCCGGGCGTTCGGACCTCCGTCCAGCCATTTCTTCCACAGATCCGCGGTCGAGACGATCTCCTCGATCCCCTGATAGCCGGGCGCGATGTACTCGTCGAACGTTCCCACCGTGTTCGCGAAGGTTTCCCTGAACTTTCCGAGCGCGGGATCATCCGGCATGACCATCACGCGCGACCCGTAGAACCTGATCCCCAGGGCGCGCGCCAGGGCGCCCGCGATCACCGGCGAGGCGGGGTGGGCGGCGGAAGTCTGGTCCCGGACGATCGGCTCCATGGGCGTGCCCAGCCACTCCTTCGGAATGGTCCGTTCCGGGGACTTCATCAGCTTGCGGAAGGTGAACGCCGTGCCGTCGGCGCCCTTGAAGGCGAGACCCACGGTCTGCATGGAGCCCACTTCGCGCAGAGGCGTGAGACCGCCGGCCTCGGTCTTGAGGTCCAGCACCGGAAGTTCGACCGGCGTGGTCCAGGCCTGGCGATAGCCATCGCCGAACCAGAAGCGCCAGGAGCCGCCCCGGTTGAACAGTTCGCCCGCCACCACCTTGCGCGTTTCCGCGGCTGCGGGGGCCGAGAGCACCGCAACAAGAGTCAGAGCGAACACGAATCCCGGATGCAGTCTTCTCACTGGGCAGTCTCCTTTTCGGTTGCGACCAACCGTTTGTGCTCGCGCAGGAGCAGCACGCCGACCACGATCGCGGCGGCTACGATGAGCATGTTGACCCGTGCGAAACCCCCGACCCCGCGCGACAGCAGGTGGGTGCCCACGAAGACGAGCCCGGCGGCCAGCATGTCTCCGAAGCGCACGAAGAAGGTGTCGATCGCCTGCTTGGCCTTGTATTTCTCCTCCCGGCTCGTGGGCAGCCACAGCATCTGCTTGGCGGTGTTCGTGACCGAGTAGTCGGTGGAGTTCTCCGCGATCTTCACGTAGAGGAGAGCGAAGAGGCCTGCGCCCAGGGCCGCGGTGCCATAGGCGAAGAAGGACACGATGGGGAGCGCCAGCAGCACTCCCTTCAGGTCGAAGCGCTTGACGATGCGCGACACCAGGAAGGCCTGGATCAGGATCGCGGCGATGTTGGTCATGAAGAAGTAGCGGCCGTAGAAGGCGCCGAGGTAGGCCTGTTTGTCGAAGCCCGGATCCAGGAGCAGGCTTTGATCGGCGTTCGCCACCGCGGCCTGGCCCAGGATGAACTCGCCCAGGGTGTTGACGAGGTTCAGGAGCACGAGGAAGAGGGCGACGAGCCGCAGGTAGGGGCTCTTCAGCACCAGGGCGAAGCCGTTGCCACCCTTGATCGGCTCGGCGGTGGGCCGGTTCGCGGCGTTCGCCATCCGGCGCGCCACCACCCGGTAGAGCCCAAGGTGCGCCAGAAGGATCGCGGCCCCGATCTCCATGAGTAGAAACGGGCTCATCCCTCTCTCGAAGAGCCACCCCGCCACCGCCGCTCCCAGCGGCGCGCCCGCGGTGGAGCCGATGGCGATAAGGGGAAAGAGCCGGTCACCCTCGGAGTGCGTGTAGATCTCGTTCGCATAGGACCAGAACTGCGCGATGGTGGTCAGGCTGAAGATGCCCACCCACACGAAGAAGATGAAACCGAGGTGAGGCACTCCCGCCCGGCTTCCCAGGTAGAAGAGCTGGATGCAGGCGACGAAGAAGAGCAGCACCACCGAAAGGAAACGCTGCCGGGGCAGTTTCTGGGCCACCCAGCCGTAGAGGGGCACGTAGAAGATCAAGGTCAGGGCCTGGGCCGCGGCCGCGTAGGACTTGAGCTCGGCTCCGCCCGCGAGCAGGATGAGCGGCTCCCGCGCGGTCTTGAGGATGTAATACGCCATCAGGAGCAGGTACACGTTCAGGCACATCAGGAGGGCGGTGACCCCCTCCCCCCCCCGGACGTCGCCGAAGATCTGAAGGGCCCGGTCGATCCGACCGGGCTTCGGTTCCGTGGGACCGTTCACTTCTTCCCGGTCTCGGGTTCGTTGGGTGTATCCATGGTCTCCTCCGTTGGATCAACTCCTACTGCAGGCGCCATGCCGCCGGGAGGGCTCGCCGTCTTCCTAACGCAAGTGTCCAGCGTCGCACCGTTTGCGCCGATGACCCGGCCCGATCCCGGTCCTTCGGTCTCCGGAGTGCCTGCCAGCATTCCGACAGCATGTGATGAGATCTCGACATCCATCGAACCGGCATGCGCTCGCGCGGCCGCCTCTCGCGGGGCGGACGAGGTCTCCGTGGAGCTGCTCCAGGCCGTGTTACGCTCCCGCGGCATGGAGGAGAATCCCCGGCCTCAGAACAGTTCGCGGATCGTGTTCTACGGCGCGGTCGGGTTGATCCTGTGGTTAGGCTACCGGGTCATCGAGCCCTTCCTGGTTGAGATCGGCTGGGCAGGGGTCCTTGCGATCTGCCTCGATCCGGTCCGCAAGCGGATGGAAGGCAGGATCGGTCCCACCCGCACCGCCCTCGTGCTGACGTTCCTCGTGGTCGTCCTCCTCGTGATGCCGGTGATCTTCGTCGGCACCACCGTGATTACCGAAGGTTCCACGGCCGTCTCCTATCTGGGCGCCCGGCTACGCGACGGATCCGGGCCCTCCGAGTTGTTGAACCAGGGCTGGCAGTGGCTGCAGGCCCGCATCCCCGGATTGCCCTCGCAGACCGAGGCCATTGCGATGGTCACGAACAGCATCGGGTCCGCCGCGCAGTTCGTGGCGGGCAGGGCCGGAGGCCTGGCGAAGGGCGTCGCCAGCTTCTTCTTCTCCCTCACGATCACGCTGGTTCTCATGTTCTTTCTGGTGCGGGACTGGGCCACGGTCAGAGCCGGCATGGGCAGGATCCTGCCCTTCGAGCCCGAGCAGAACGCGCGCCTGATGGCGATGGTCAACGACCTCGTTCTGGCCAGCGTGACCGCGACCCTCGCGATCGCCCTGATCCAGGCGGTGATCGGGGGCGCCACTTTCGCCATTCTCGGCATTCCGGGCGCGGTCCTGTGGGGCGTGATGATCGGCTTCCTGGCTCTCCTGCCCGTGATGGGAGGCACCCTCGTCTGGCTGCCCGCTTCGGCCTGGCTCATTCTGTCCGGCTCGGTCGGCAAGGGTATCGTCCTGCTCCTCGTGGGCGTCCTCATCCTTTCCAACGTGGACAACGTGATCCGCCCGCTTCTCCTCGCGGGCAGGGCGCAGGTGAGCACGCCCCTCGTGATGATCAGCCTGCTCGGCGGGTTGAGCGCGTTCGGATTCATCGGCATCGTGGTCGGGCCGCTCATAGCCGCCCTGCTGACCGCCCTGATCCAGAGCTACCAGGCGTCGCTCGAGCCGCCGGTTCTGGTCGTACCCGCAGGGCCCGTGACGCCCGTGGAGCCCAGAGAGCCGGGAGTTCCCGCCGCCCCCGTGGACTCGATCGAACAGGCCTGAGGGCGAGCCGCTACTTCGCCGGGACGAGGGTCGCCCAGACCGGGCGGTGATCGCTCGCGTCGTCGACTTCGCGGGCGACCCCGGCGGCGACCTGGCCCGAAAACCCGCGCATGAACACGTGGTCGAAGGAGAACAGCATCACGGTCTTCCCGATGGACTGCGTGGCCCACACGAAGCCCGCCTCGACGAAGCGTTTGCCAAGACCGTGGCTGTTGAAGTCGCCCGCGATGATCACCGGCCCCGTGGTCGTCGCGGCGTCCTTCAACACCACCTCGGCCTGGGCGCGGCGCTGCCCGCCGCTCACCCCTATGGGTGAGCCGAGATGCACCGAGTAGACGTTGATCGACTCGCCTTCCACCCAGACCCGGGCCGCGACCACGGCGCGCGCACGGTGGATGATCCGGCTCGGGTGGGGAAGGAGGATCTTGCGCGGCTGATCCATCGGCCAGGGAGAGAGAATCGCGTTTCCCATGTCGTGGCCGCTCTTCGGGTCGTGCGAGCCGGGGAAGTAGACGAAATTCATGCCCAGCGCGCGGGCGATCTCATCGACGCCCGGGCCGTCCATCTCCTGAAGCGTGAGGACGTCCGCCGCCTTGAGGGATGCATGCGAACGCAGTCCGGCGATGGCCCGATCGATCCTCGTGCCGTGCTCGACGTTGAAGGTGACGACGCGCAGCGTGCCGTCTTCTTCACGGGGTTCGGTCGCGTATTCGCCGGTCAGACGCGGCTCGTTGGGCGCCAGATAGTTCTGCATCGTCGCGCAGCCGGAAACCAGGGCGGCGGCGAGCAGAGCGAGGCCCCGGCGCAGGGCGCCCTTGCGACTCACAGGGCAGATCATGCAGACTCACCGCTGCACGCGCCGTGCCACGCCCGAAGGCCGGGGAATGGGGAGGAGACGCAAGGAATGTCGACATGTCATCACATCCTGTCGGGATACGGGCAGCCATGACGGAGCGGAACCAAAAGGGGTCCCGTCAGCTGCGCCCGCAAGTCCACGGTGGGCAAGCAGATACCGAACGGGACGACACCCCGCGCCGAGTGGGCATGAGGCCTGCAGAGTAAGGAAAGCATGACACACCTTCGTCGAGGCGTTTTCATCTGTGTTCTCGTTCTCGGCATCGCCTTCCCGGCGACGTTGGTCGCCCAGACCGCGAGTCTCCCCGAAGCGGCCGAGAAGCCGCCGGCGCGCTGGCACCTGTATGGCGGCCTGGGCTTTGGAAGCGCCGGTGGAGATTACGGCGAGTTCCTCGAGAAGCCCATTCAACTGGACCTGCGCATCGCCAAGGCCACGGCAAGCGGCAGATGGCGGTTCGGCGGCGGGCTGCAGTTCGGGTCGATGAACATGAAGCCGCCCTACCAGGATCAGCAAGAGTGGGCGCACCAGGAGATCTTCGGCACCGCGACCCGAGTCTTCAATCCGTCCGCCCGAATACGCCCGTACCTTCAGGGCCGGGTGGGAATCGTCCGGATCCACCCCCGGAGCGAGATCATGCGTTTCGCGGATCCCGAGGACCTCGAGTCCGGTGACAGCC
Source organism: Vicinamibacteria bacterium (assembly GCA_035432945.1). GTDB lineage: Bacteria > Acidobacteriota > Vicinamibacteria > Fen-336 > JAGNNV01 > JAGNNV01. The sequence goes on from DAORUA010000170.1 coordinate 7,781, forward strand.
CCACCTACCCGGCGAACGGCCTCAGCCTCTCGGTCCAGCCGGGCGTCGAGATCGACCTCGCGAAAGGCCTGGCCCTCGACCTTGGCGCCTTCTGGAGCTCCTACAAGACCGGCGAGTACAGTCTCGTCCCGGAGCTTCATGGCCCGCTGAACCCGCCCCTCAACGCCTCGGGTGTCGCCTCCACCGGCCAGGAGTGGGGCGTCCGGGTGGGCCTCGCCTGGCAGCCCTTCGCGGCGGCGCCCCCGGATGCGCGCAGCGTCCTGCCCCTCGTCGACCCGGCGACCGGAAAGCCTCTCCCCCTCGCTCCCCCTGACGCCTCTCGCGATGCCTGGGGCGTGAAGCGCAGCTGGGGCTGGGCCACCGCGGAAATGT
>DAORUA010000171.1:0-8134 GCA_035432945.1 Vicinamibacteria bacterium
CCGAGAAGACCGCGGAGTTCAGGGCGGCATAGAAGTTGTCGGAATACGGGACCACCGAACCGAGGTATTTCCGAACCAGTTCGGGGTGCTCGCGGACCGCCTCGGAGAAGGACCCGAAGATCACTCCCACTTCGTGGAGCTTGTCCTTGAAGGTTGTGGCCACCGAGACGGAGTCGAAGACGGCATCGACGGCGACGCCCGCAAGGGCCGCTCTCTCGTGAAGCGGAACCCCAAGCTTTTCATACGTTTCCAGCAGTTTCGGATCGACTTCGGCCAGGCTCTTTGGGCCGTCGAGCTTCTGCTTCGGGGCCGAGTAGTAGACGATCGACTGGAAATCGATGGGCGGGTAGTGGACCCGGGCCCAGTCGGGCACGGGCATGGTCTGCCAGTGGCGGAAGGCCTTGAGCCGGAAGTCGAGGAGCCATTCCGGCTCGCCCTTCTTGGCCGAGATGAGTCGGACCACGCCCTCGGAAAGGCCCGCCGGGATGGCGTCGGAAGCGATGTCCGTGACGAAGCCAGCCGCGTACTCGGCGCTGGTCAGGTCGGCCAGCATCCGGTTGGATTCGGACTTCGGAGGCGGCTGGATGGGATCGGTCATCGCTGGAAGCCCAGATTCTATCGGAATCTGTACTAAAAAGTCCAGTATGCCGAACGGGCGAGGGTCCCGCCAGTACTCAGGCCGGTGACAGTGGTTTCACGGCCTGGCGCAGCTGCCCTTCAGAAGGCGAAGATCAGCCCCGCGGTGAAGTCGCCTTGCCACAGCATGTTCCCCGTGTATGCGAAGGCGCACGTGCCGTTGACGCAGAAGGCGCCCGTGACCCCCTTGACGAAGACCCCATAGGCCCGGGCGTCGAGCCGCAGGCCGACGTGCGGCGTGACGAACACCTTCGCGACGCCCCCGATGCTTCCCGAGAAGCGCGTCTCTGATCCAAGGCCTGGCGAGGCGAAGCGGGTTCCTCCCGCGAGTGCTGCCACCGCGAGGCGAGCGCGCTCATTGCCGACCTCCTGCATGATTCCGGCCTGGAAATGGTCTATCTGCAGGGGTTTCCGCGACTCGCCCTCGAACACGCGATCGAGGCCGGTGTCCTGGTGGCTCCACAGAAGCTCGAACTTGTAGTTGTTCCGATTGAGATTGATGTCGACCAGGCCTCCCCAGGAGGTCGCCCCGGCGAACGGATACTCGATCGCCTCGGTGAAGCCGTTGAAATGCCCTCCGATTCGATAGCCGAAAAAGGGCGTCAACTCGAAGCGTTCCGAGCCGAGGAGTTCCTGGGCGCCCGCGGGCAGGGCCGCGATAAGCAGCAGGGTCGCGAGGGCAATTCTTGTCTTTGGTTTCATGGTCTCCAATATCGCGGGCGCTCGGGTCGCGCTCGCGCCTCAGCTTAACGCGCTTCGCCCCGAGGCCGATGGCCCCGCCGCGCGCGGCCTGAGGTACGATGACCGCGCCGGGCGGGGACTATCTTGATGGATGAGCCGAGCATGAGGGAAAGCGAGCCCGCGGGCGGAGGGAGCTGAGGTGCGCGGTGTCGAGCAGGTCCCCTGGCTCTACGACGCGGGCCTCGTGCTTCTGGAGAAGACCGGTCTGGCGCGCTGGCGCTCGTGGCTCGCGGGCGGGGTTTCGCCGGGCCGAGTGCTCGACCTCGGCTGCGGCACCGGCCGCAACCTCCCGCTGTTTCCGAACGGGGTGCGGGCGATCGGCGTCGACCCCTGCCTCGAGGTCCTTCAGAAGGCGCGACGGCGGGCGCCGGGAACCCCGCTCGTCCGGGCCCGGGCGGAGGCGCTGCCTTTCCGCGACGGCAGCTTTGGCACGGTGGTGAGCGGACTCGTGTTCTGCAGCGTCGGCGACGTGCCGAAGGGCCTCTCCGAAGTACGCCGCGTCCTCGATCCGACGGGCGCCCTGCGGATGCTCGAGCATGTTCGGTCGAAGGGGCGCGCGGCGGCCTGGCTCCAGGACCGGGCCCAGCCCGCGTGGACCTGGTTCACCGGGGGCTGCCACCCCAATCGCGACACCGAGGCCGCGGTCGCCGCTGCGGGCTTCGCGATCGATCCGGCAAGCTACCGCTCGCAGGGAGGGATGCGCCGGTTCGAGGCGCGGCCCCGCGGCGGCGGAGGTCCGCAGCCTACAGATCTCTCAACACCACGATGGGGTCCACGCGGCTCGCCTGACGGGCCGGAATGAACGACGCCAGCGAGGTGACGATGAGAACGGCGAGGGTGATGAGCGCGAAGACCGCCGGATCGGTCGGCTCGACATCGTTGAGCATCGACTCGAGCAGGCGGGTCAGGGCGAAGGCGCCAATCAGGCCCAGGGTCACGCCCAGGGCCGCGAGCCTGAAACCGCGGCCCAGGACGATTCTCTGGACGTCTTTCTCCCGGGCTCCGAGGGCGAGCCGGATGCCGAACTCCTGGCGCTGCCGCCGGACGTTGTACGCCATGACCCCGTAGACGCCGACCATGGCCAGGAGTCCGGCCACGGTTCCGAACAGGCTGGAGAGGGCGGTGAGAAATCTCGGCTGGCCAACCGAGCCGGCCACCACGTCCTCCATGGTTTGCACCGCGGTTATCGGTATCGCGGGGTCCAGGGAGGCGACGATCTGCCGGGCGGCTGGAATCAGTTCTTCCGGTGCGCCCGACGCGGTATGCAGCACCGCGGTCATGGTGCGGTACGGCGCCTGTTCCAGGGTCTGATAGAACTCGAACGGGGCGGCCGCCGCGAGGCCGAACGACCGGACGTCGCCGATGACGCCGACCACCTCGTACCACTTCGCCGGGTCGCTGCCCTGGCCGAAACGCTTTCCGAGCGGGTCCTGGCCGGGCCAGAACTTCCCGGCCATGGCCTGGTTGATGACCACGGTCTTCGTTCCTTCGCGGTCGCGCTCATCGAGACTGCGGCCCTTGACCGTCTTGAGATCGAGGCTCTTGAAGTAGTCGCCAAGGACGAAGCGATACTCGACGAGGGGCGCGTCGCTGGGGCCCCAGGGCGCCGGGCCCTCGAGGTTCATCTCTCCGTTCATGCCGAACGCGCGCATGGGCAGATGAGAGGTGAACCCGACGTGATCGACGCCCGGAATCGCGGCCAGTCCCTGCTGGAGGCCGCGGTAGAACGCGACCACCTGGGCGTCGGAGGCGTACCTCGGACCCGAAGGCGCCACGTCGAAGGCGATGACGCCTGCGGTCCGCACGCCGGTTTCGCGGCTCTGCAGGAGGGCGAGGTTCTTGACCAGGAGTCCCGCTCCCACGAGCAGGGCGAAGGCGAGCGCGACCTCGGCCACCACCAGACCGCTGCCGAACTTGCCGCTGGCGCCGCTCGCGGTCCGGGTGTCGGCTTCACGCACCGACGCCGCGAGTTCGGAAAGACGCATGCGCATGAGCGGCCACAGACCGCAGAAGACGCCCACCGCGGCCGAGGTGATGAGGGCGAAGAGCACGGCGCGGCCGTCGAGGTGGATGTCGTCGGCGCGCGGAAGCTTTTGGCCCGCGAGGGCCACGAAGACCCGCACCGCCCAGTGAGCGAGGACGAGGCCCAAAGCACCTCCGACCGCGGCGAGGACCAGGCTCTCCAGCACGAGCAGCCAGGCCAGTTGTCCGCGTCCCGCGCCGAGGGCGAGCCGGATCGCCAGTTCGCGCTTGCGCGCCAGGCCGGCGGCGAGGAGCAGGTTCGCCACGTTCGAACAGGCGATCAGCAGGACGAGAAACACGGCTCCCATCAGGACTCTCAGGGGCGTCCGCACGCTCCCGACGATCACCTCGTAGTACGAGCGCACGTCGATGCCGTGGTTGTGGCCGAACTCCTTCGCGAGGTTCTCTCCGAGGGCGCGCATGGCCACCGCGGCCTGGGCGGGTGTGACCCCGGGCTTGAGGCGCGCGAAGGTGGCGAGGAAGTGGCTGCCGCGGGTGGCGGGATCGAGCGCGCGCTGCAGGGGAACGAAGACCTGGCCCTGGCGGTGGACGAATCCTTCGGGCATCACACCGATCACTTCGTAGGGCTCCCCGTCGAAGCGGAGGGTCTTGCCCACGATGCCCGGATCGGCGCCGAGGCGCGCGGACCAGAACGGATGGCCGAGGACCACGAGCCGGGGCCCGCCGGACTGGTCTTCCGCCTCGGTGAACCACCGGCCGAGCCTGGGCTTGACCCCGAAGACGTCGACCAGCGAGGCGGTGACGCTGAAGGCCGTGACTCGCTCGGGCGCGCCGTCACCCTGGAGGACGATGAAGCGCGGGCTCGAACCGCCGATCGACTCGAACACCTGGTTGCGCGACTTCCAGTCGTGATACTTGGGGAAAGACGCCGGGCAGGTGCGGCACGCGGGCTGGGTGTCGTACACGGCGACGAGGCGGTCCGGTTCCGGGAAGGGAAGCGGGGTCAGGATCACGCCGTTGAAGATGGAGAAGACCGCGGTGGTGATGCCGATGCCCAGGGCGAAGGCCAGGATGGCGAGTCCCGACCCGAGCCCCTTGCGGCGCAGACCGCGCACGGCGTGACGAACGTCCTGGAACAGTCTGGGCATGAGGCTCTCCTGCCCGCTTTGACGGCCGCGGACCCCGAAAGGTTCCGACCCGGCATAGGATTCGACCATGAACTGCCGTGTGATCGGCCTCGATGCCGACGACACTCTCTGGCACAACGAGACCATCTTCGCCCGCGTGCAGGAGCGGTACCGCGCCCTGCTGTCCCAGTACCACGATGCCGAGGCGGTCGATCGAACCCTGCTCGCGACCGAGCGCCGGAACATCGTGCACTACGGGTACGGAGTGAAGGGCTTCACTCTCTCCGCGATCGAGACCGCGATCGAGCTCACCGGCGGCAAGATCAGCGCGAAGGAGATCCAGACCCTCATCGACACCGGCCGCGAGATGCTGGCGCATCCCGTGGAGCTCCTCGATGGGGTGGCCGAGACCCTGCCGACCCTCGCCCGGTCGCATCGCCTCATGGTCATCACCAAGGGCGACCTCGTGGATCAGCAGCGAAAGCTGACCCGGTCCGGACTCGCTGAGTACTTCACCGAGGTGGAGATCGTGTCCGAGAAGGACCCTGCGACCTACGAAGAGATACTCCGGCGACAGGGCACCGAGCCCGCCCAGTTCCTCATGGTCGGCAACTCCCTCAAGTCCGACGTTCTTCCCGTCCTGGAAGTGGGCGCCAACGCGGCCCACGTTCCCTACAAGGTGACATGGGCTCTCGAGCAGTCCGATGAAGTCCCGGACGCTCCCGACCGGTTCTTCAGACTCGCCAGCATCCGCGAACTGCCCGACCTGGTGAGCTAGCCGCCATCTCCGCCATTCCGCGCGGTGGTCCGCGGGAATGACGGAGAGGCGTCGACGACTAGCGGTTCTGGTCGGAGCCTTCGGGAGGCCTCCTGGCGCCGCCGGCCGCGCCGCCGGCGGGCAGGTTGATCCGTCCGATGCCCGCGTCGAGCAGCAGTTTGTTCAGGGCGGGAACGTCGGTCTGCGTGATGGTGCGCAGGGTCTCGCCGAACGTCGCGAGTTCCTTCTGGGCGCGTTCGAAGGCCGCCTTCTGCGCGGCCGTGGGTGCTGCGGTCGTGCCGCCGCCGAAGCCGCCGAAGCCGAAACCGATGCGCTGCTGAATGGTCTGCGGAGCGTCGGCGAGCGGCGCGCCCGCGAAGCCCGGAGGCTCGTTTGCGGGTTCGCGGCCTCCGAGTTCCTCGACCTTGTCGAGCAGTGCCTGCAGCGCCTTCGTGACCGCTTCGGGCGTGCGCGGATTCCGGCCGAGCTGTGTCTTGACCTCGCGCAGCTGAGTGCCCAGGGTGGTAACCGTGCGCATGCCCATCTGAAGCTGCGGAGCCAGGCGCGCGGTGGCCACCTGCATCTCGTACCAAGCTTTCCGATCGGCCTCGCTGATCTGGATGCGCGGATCCTCTTCGACCGTGATCGGCTGCGCGTCCGACGTGTTCGCGCCCGCCGTGACTTTGACCGAGTACTGACCCGGAGGAACGAGTGGACCGCGCGGGCCGCCCCCGCCGAAGCCGCCGCCGCCGAACCCAGCGCCGCCCTCGGGCGCGGGCGGAGGGGTGTGCCTCAGGTCCCACGTCACGCGATTGACTCCCGCGGCCTTGGTGCCCGTGATGTCGCGTACCTTTTCACCCTGGCTGTTGCTGATGGTGATGGTGACGGTGTCCTTCTCGCCTCCCGCGTCCTTGAGCCAGTAATGAATGGCCGTGCCGTCGGGCGGATTGGGCCCGTTGAAGGGCTTGTGTCCATTGCCCGCGCCGACCCCCGCGATGCGCCACTGGATTCCCGTCTTGTTCTCGAAGAGATGAAGCGGCTTGCTCGACACCGCCTCGTTCATCCCTGAAAGCGCCGCGATGTTGTCGAGGATCCAGACGCTGCGCCCGTGGGTGGCGAGGATCAGGTCGTTCTCGTTCGGGTGGATGAAGATGTCGTCGACCGGGATGGTGGGCAGGCCGCTCTTGACCTTCAGCCATGAGCCTCCGCGGTTGAAGGACGTCCAGAGTCCCATCTCGGTCCCGACGAAGAGAACATCAGGGCTCTTCGGGTGCTCACGAAGCACGCTGACCGTGCCGCCCGCGGGGAGGTTCGCGGTGACGTTCTTCCAGGTGGCGCCGAAGTCGGGGGTGAAGAAAGCGTAGGCGTTGAAGTCGTCGCCGCGATGGCCGTCGAAGGTCACGTAGGCGGCGCCCGCATTCGTCCGGCTGGGTTCGATCCGGCTCACGTACGTGCCCTTCGGAACGCCCGGGACCTTGTCGGTGAGCTTCGTCCAGGTCTTGCCCATGTCCTGGGTAACGTGGAGATTGCCGTCATCCGCGCCGAACCACAAGACCTCGGCCTTGAGCGGCGATTGCGCGATGGTGGTGGCGGTGCCCCAATGGACGACGCCGTCGTTCCGCGACATGAACTCCTTCGCGGTCTTGCCGAAGATCGGCTTCTCGTCGCGCTTCTCGTTATTGGTGAGGTCGCCCGAGAGTTCGGTCCACGAGTCGCCGCGGTCCTTCGACATGAAGAACTTGTTCCCGCCGTAGAACACGGTGTTGTGGTCGTGCAGGGAGACCAGGATGGGGGAGTTCCAGTTGAAGCGGTACTTCTCCGCGGGGTCGGCGGGCGCGGGGCGGATCGAGGTCCGCTCGAGGTTCTTGAGATTCACGCGCGAGATGTTGCCGTCCTGGCTCTCGACGTAGACCGTGCTCGGATCGATCGGGTCGATGACGCAATGGAAACCGTCGCCGCCGCCGATGGTCTTCCAGTCGTTGAGCTGGATGCCTTCGCGGACCATGGTTCGGGACGGCCCGTGCCAGGTGCCGTTGTCCTGGAGGCCACCGCAGACGTTATAGGGCTTCTGGTTGTCGGCGTTGATCTCATAGAACTGACCCAGGGGGACACCGTTCAGGTGCTCCCAGGTCCGGCCCTTGTCGAAGCTCTGGTGGATGCCGCCGTCGGAGCCGTTGATCACGTGATTGGAGTTCGCGGGGTTGATCCAGAGAGCGTGGTAGTCCCCGTGGATGCGCTGCACGAGGTTCGTGCGCCAGGTCTTTCCGCCGTCCTCGGAGTTGTACATCTGGGCGCCGAGCACCCAGATCCGCTGATCGTTGTTCGGGTCGATGTGGATCTTGCTGTAGTACGAAGGCCGCGGGTTGCTGTTGGAGAGTTTGGTCCAGGTCTCGCCCCTGTCCTCCGAGCGATAGACGCCGAACTCGGTGCGGTGCTCGATCAGGGCCATCACGATGCGCGGATCGCGGCGGTACACGGTGACGCCGATGCGGCCCATGTCGCCTTCGCTGGGCAGGCCGCTGGTGAGCTTCCTCCAGGTCGCGCCGCCGTCGGTGGTCTTGAAGAGGCCGCCGCCGGGGCCGCCGCCGCTGTAGCCAAAGGGCGCCCGGCGACGCTGGTAGGAGCCCGCGTAGAGCGTGTTGGGGCTCTCCGGATCCATGGCGATGTCGATGAAGCCGGTGTTCTCATCGAGGAACTTCACGTTGGTCCAGGTCTTGCCGCCGTCCGTGGTCTTGTAGACGCCGCGCTCCTTGTTCGGCCCGTAGAGGCGGCCGAGCGCCGCGACATAGGCGACATCGGGATTGGCGGGATGGACCACGATGCGTCCGATGTACTGGGTCTCCTTGAGGCCCATGTACTGGAACGTCTTGCCCGCGTCCGTGCTCTTGTA